>JACQNA010000026.1 GCA_016203335.1 Candidatus Woesearchaeota archaeon | reverse complement strand
ATATTATACTATAACTGCCTGCAGGGGTTTATAAATATAACGGAAGAAATTATGCTGGTCCAACCATTCCCGAGCCGGCTACCTTCTTGCACCAAGACCGTAACATGCCCGGACTGCTGCCAACTTCTGCTGCCCATGCGTCATACATCCGTTGAAAATCAAACTCCAGAAGCACGCCACCAACATCAAAGACCACAATCTTCTTTGCCATGCCTAATCATTATCCACCCGGGGAGCGAGAATAAACGACATCTGCACCTTGTCCACTGCCCGGTAATCCAGGCGGAGCGGATAATCCTTGTTGAACTTGATCTCCACGGTCTCGGCAAGCTTGCCTGCGGCAATCATCTTCTTCAGGTATTCAATGGAGTACTTGGACTTAACCTTCTCTTTCCCTGCCTTGATTTTGGCATACTGGCCTTCCTTGATGTCAATCATGGCATGGGAGAGATCTCCCTGCGAAGCAATGAGGAATCTGCCTTCCTGTCCCTCAAAGGTGACGGATTCTCCGACGACGTCAACATCTTCCACGGCATCATTGAGCAGGGAAGAGGGCATGGTGATAGTGACCGGAAACTTCAAATCCGGCACCCGCTGCTCCTTTTCATCAATATCTATCAGGGGAAGCGAGAACACGCGAGGGGTATCCCCGATGATCTGCACATGCAGCTTGCTCTCATCAACATCAAGGGAAAGCATGTCTGTCGGCTTGCACCGCCGCAGGATAGACTTCAGGTTGCTGAGGTTCACTCCGATATCCATATCTTTATCCACCAAATATTCGGTGAACGATGAGCTAAGCAGCTTGAACATCACCATGGCAACGTTCGCCGGATCCATGGCAACAAGCTCAATGCTTTCCTTGGTGATCTTGAACCGGCCTTCTGCCACCAGCTCAGAAATAATCATGATGCTGTCCTTCAGGTATTTTGGCTCTGCTAATGTTAGCTTCATGTAACCCCCTCCACCTGCATGAATGGAGGCCTGTTTATATAATTTATGCTTTTAGAGAAATAGTATCATGGTTCACGATGAGGTGGATGTTCTTGTGCTCATACCCCATCTCCCTGCCGAGCGATGCCATGGCTTTCCCCATCTCCGGGGTGCAATGGGCAGGGATGAGATGCTTTGGCCTGAGCATGTTGATAAGCTCATGATGGTCCTCCCGCGCGGCATGGCCTGACACATGGATGTCCTTGAATATCCTGATACCCTTTGCCTTGAGCTTTTCCTCCAGGACGCGGCGGTTTTTGATGTTGATGGGCGAGGGAATCACCGCGCAGGAAAAGATGACGCTGTCCTCGTAGCCGAGCTTAAACGGGTAGATACCGTCTGCAATCTTGGCAAGCACTGCTTTCGGCTCACCCTGATGGCCGGTGCAGACAATCAGGTATTTCTCTTTCCCTTTCTTCTCAATCTCCCTGAGGATGCGCTTGACCTGCTTGCTGTACGGGATGATGTGGGACTGCGCGCTGAAATTGACCAGGTTGATGTCCTGCGCAGCAAACACGTACTTCGCCAGGCTCCTGCCGAGCAGCACCACCTTCCTGTTCAGCTGCCTGCCGAGCTCGATGATGGATTTCAGGCGGGCGATATGGGAGGAAAATGTGGTGACGATGATTGCCTTGCCGGTGTTCTGGATGCCGAGCAGCACATCATTGAGCATGTCCTTGGCAACGGTCTCGCTCGGGCATTTTCTCTCCTCTGCCGCATACAGGGAATCAATCATGAGGGCAAGCACCCCTTCCCTGCCCAGCTGCCGCAGGCGCTCGTAATTCGGCTTCTTGCCGATTACCGGATAATTGTCGAGCTTGAAGTCATTGGCATAGACTACCGTGCCGTATTTCGTGTGGATGGCGACGGCAACGGTCTGCGGGATGGAATGCGTCATATGGACGAATTCAACCCGGATGTCTTCAGTGAGCTTCAGGTGGGCGTTGCCGTTGAGAATCCTCACCTTATTCCTGAGCTTGATCTTCTCATTCTTGCAGATCGCTCCGATGACTGCGCCGGTGTACGGCGTGCAGATAATTGGCGCGTCAAACTGCCTTTCCAGAAAGGGAATCGCCCCGATATGGTCAAGGTGCGCATGGGTGGGGATGATGGCTTTGACCTTCTTCTTGTCCACCTGCCTGATGTCCGGGATGGCGCCCACCTTGGTCAGCTCTGCGGGGTCAAGGAAGGTGAGATCCTCGTCGTTGGTGTACTCAATGTAGTGGTCCAGGTGGATGCCCATATCCAGAATAATGCCGACATCATCGACCCGCAGTAGCGTGCAGTTCCTGCCCACTTCCCCGTAGCCGCCAACTGCAGTAATGCTCATCATTTGGCGTTCATTTTCATGCGGGGCTTAATAAATGTTGCGGAGAACAAGAAATGCGGGGAGGAGGATTCGAACCCCCGTAGGCACTAAGCCAATAGATGGCTCACCGAGCATTTTATGGGACCTGAGTAAGGACCTCATCACTCACGTGACTTGAGTCTATCCCGTTTGGCCACTCCGGCATCCCCGCATCACTGTTGCGTATTGGCAGCGTGTTTATAAATTTTGTTATAGGAAGGTTTTTAATCCGCCTCTACCAGCAAGCCCGTATGGCAATCCTTACCATTCTCGCCGGCATCGGCTTCCTGCTCTCTGCGTATGCCCTCCGGGTGGAGCAGAAATCACGCGCCTCTGCATACCATCCTGTCTGCGACATCAGCGAGCAGATATCCTGCACCAAGGCGTTTTCCAGCCCTTACGGGCGGATTGCCGGACTGCCGAATTCGGTGTATGGCTTGGGATTCTATCTTATTGCCTTTGCTCTTGCGTGGATGCAGCAATTCCAGAACCTGGTGTACATTGCCGGGCTTGCTGTTATTGGATCAATATACCTGGCATATCTTTCTTACGTGAAGATTAAAACGTACTGTGTGGTGTGTACGAGCATATATCTCATCAACTTACTTCTCCTCATCGCAAGCTATTATTCCCTTTAGAACCCCTTACCGCAGCTTGCCGAGCTTCCGCTCCACTTCGCCGAGCTCTGCCTCCAGCCGCTCGAGCTCACTGAGCTTCCGCGGGACATCCTTTTTCTGCCTGCTCTCCCGCTGATGCTGCTGGTGTACCTCTTCCGGCTGGCTGGGACGCGCATGATGATGCGGCTTGCTCACCGTAACTTCCGGCATCCTTGCCTTGAGCTCCTGCATCATCTTGCCGATATCTTTCAGCTGGCGCTTGAGCTCCAGAATCTTCTTTGCCTTAACAATCCTTATACCTTTTATCTGCTCATACTGCTGCATGAACCTGATAGTTTCCCTGCTTGACTCCAGGACTGCCCGCTGGACTATCAGCGGCTCCGGGATGTGCATAAAGAACATTTCTTTCTGGGCTTTCATAGGTCTTCCGGCGGGAACAGCAGCTTGTCCACAAAATCAATCCGCTTCTCGATCTCAGTGACCTCTGCATGCCAGGCAGAGAGCTCGTGGTCCTCCCGGTTCTTCAGCTCGTTGATCTGCGCGAGGGTCTTCTTGGCCTCGGCAATCCTGGTCCGGATGAGATGGAGCACATCAATCACATCCTTATACTCGTCAATCTTGACAAACACCGGCGCTGTATTCATGGCGGTTACCTCTCAAACAATACTTTATCAACATACATCAGCTTCCGCTGCACGTCTTCAATAACGCCATCGGTATGCTCAAAGAGCTTGTCCTGGTCATTCTTCAGGTCATTCAGGCGCACCAGGGCCTGGTCAGACTCCTTCAGCCGCTTCCTGATCATCGTAATATTATCCGTAATCTCGCGGAAATCATCGCCTTTCACATACATGCTCCGGCTCATCTGCTGGTCCGGCCTCATTGGCGGCATGAGGGGAGACTCCTGCCTCTTCTGCTCAGGATGTGCTGATGGCGCAGGCGCTTCCCTGCGCCCTGACAGTGGCCCTGGCATCGGCTTCTGCATCTGCGGGGGCTGCGGGCGGAACGGCGCTGGTGAGGGGCGCACAAGCTGCCTTATTCTCGGCACCTCGATCCGCGGGGCGATGGGCGCTGGCTGCGGACGATCACTCTTTTGCATTGGACCCATTTGCACTGGGCTCATCTGCCGCGGCGCGGGCAGCATTGCCCGCATTATCTGCGTTTCCTGCTCTGGTGCAGGCTCGGAAAGAGAAAGAAATGGCTTTTCCAGCTCTGGCAGCGGAGGAGGGACTGGCAAATTGAGCCCCCTCTGCTCACCTTTCCTCTTCAATAAATCCCACACACCCATTCCTTCTCTTACGAGCTATACCCCTATTAAAAGTTTATGGAGCATTGGAGAGGGGTGACTATTTCTCGTAAGTTCTCCCTGCTCTCTTCTCAACAAAATTCACAAATGATTGGTTTGATATGATCGTGCCTCCGACAGTAGGATATTCACCCGTAAGGCATGCGGTGCAAATACTCTTTCCAAGCCCTATTGCCGCTACTAAATCATCAACCGACTGATAAATATTATGTACTCTACTTGGATTAACCCCTTCAGGCACGCTCATCCTCACTATTCTCTCATTTATTTCTTCCTCGCTTACCCGAGCATACAGATCATTAACAACATTTCTTGAATGATCACCGTCCTGTAAGAGCTGTTTTGCTTCTTGGTATGCTTTCTGCACAACATGGGACAACCCTCGTTCTTCGAGCAATGCAATCGTCGCTTTAAATGCAATAAGCTCACGATGCGTAGACATGTCGATGCCATATGGGCAGGGATGCCGTATCTGCGGGCATGTATACCCTTCGACCACCTCTTCTACACCATTGAAGAAAAGTGTAGGGAGAATCTGATCTTTACTGGTATCACCTCTTACTTTACTGTCATCAATTGTAATCAAGTTGGTGTCTTCTAGTACGCTTGGTACCCCATCGAACGCGCTGAAATGAAGCAAATCCCTCTCTTCTTGTCTGGAAATGAATAATCTCGCAACCGCATCCTTCAACACTCCGATGTCAAGAAGATCTTTTACGCCACTGAGCCTTTCAAGCTCTCGGGCCACGCTTACCGCTGCGACTAAAGCAGTATTGAGAATTGGTGCGACCGTGTAATGATTTCCCAGATCTTTTCCCTTACCAGCTAAATACGCGTATATTCTTTTTGCTAATGGTCTTGCCAGCCTGTCTCTGACAGCCTTCACTTCCTGGCCCCATATATAAGAGTTCGGCCGAGAAAAATATACCCACTCAAACATGCATGGTGCGGATTCACGAGGTTCGGTATACTCCCTAACAAAGCAATCTCCGCTGTTTTTTACAACCAATGCCTCTGCAGGCCGCAAAAACTTAATTTTGTTTGGGTGAATGCCAAACGCGCTTGTTATCGGCAAGCTTTCAGAGGAGCCTACTACAATATCATTGTCTATGTAATAGCAGAATGGCCGTATCCCTTTTGGATCTGCAAACACGAATCCATCCCCATTTGCAATAACGCCCCCAATAACATATCCTCCATCAAGCGTTCTTTCCGCTTCTGCTATCACCTTTACTAAATCTAATTCTCTCCGAATAACTTCTTGATCACTGGTGAACCGAAACATTCGTTCATGATCTTGTTTTAAGGCATATGCAAATTGATCAAGCAAAATATCTGTATCATACCCTGAGCGAATAGTATACCCTTTCCTTCTGAGATCGTCTTTCAGCTGTGCAATATTGGTCAAATTTCCATTCATTCCAATAGCGATTTTCTTTGTATCCCGAGAATGATCCCGCACTTTTGGCTGGACACCATCAATTCCGCTGCCCCCGAAAGTACCGTATCTCAAATGTGATAAACTGGTTCTTCCATCATGCTTTGTTTTATCAATTCCTTGATATAACTCCGAAACATCCGAGCCTAAATATACTGCCACATGCATGGTATCTTGTTCCTGCATTCGTAATCGTTCATCAACAGTAACTATGCCAATCCCATCCTGCCCCCTATTTCGGGATTTTAATAACATAACACTATGTTTGTGTAACAAAAAATACTGCGGGTAGTATTCAATCGGCTTTCTGAGAAAGACAAAATTAAGACCGCAATTATGATGAATACCCTGTTCCATGCAATATCCCACACATAAGAATCTTTGCCTGCTCTTTTATCCCTTTCGCTTTTCCAGTAGGCATTACCGACATTATGTATTCATTTACCATAAGCTTTATATATTTCTGCGCTGCAGGAATGAAACATGAAGATTACCATCCTCAATGAGCGCCCGGGGCAGCATGCTGCGGACGCGCTCATCCTGCTTGCGTTCGAGGATGCGGGAGTTTCCCCTGCCGCAGCATTTGACCCCCTTATTTCTGCTCTCTCTCCGGGAGATTTTTCCGGAAAGCTGGGCCAGGTGTACTCGCTTCTGCTCAACAAGAAGATCGCGCGCGTGTTCCTGACCGGGCTGGGCAAGAAAGCCGAGTTCAGCGCGGAAAAGCTGCGCAAGGCGGTCCGCGCAGGCGCACGGGCTGTCCGCAGCTGCAAGCTCAGCAGATTCTCCATCCTCTGCGAGCAATTCCTCTCTGATCCCGTGCTGCTCGGAAAGACCATCGCGGAGAGCCTGCTCACCGGACTCTATACCTTTGACAAATACCTCTCTGATAATGAGCAGAAAGCACCCTCTGTTGACTCCGTCACCCTGCTGTATTCCGGGGCAAGCGCGTTTGCTGCCGGGGTGAAAGAGGCAGAGATCGTCTGCGCAAGCGCAAACCGGACGCGCGACCTGGTGAACGAGGGGGCTGCAGTGATCACTCCGCGTGCACTGGCGCAGCATGCCCAGTCTGTCGCCAAGCAAACAGGATTCTCATGCACCGTGCTTGATGCCAAGGCGATCGCCAAGCAGAACATGGCGGGAGTGCAGGCAGTTGCCAAGGGAAGCGGCGAGCCGCCGACATTCACGATACTTGAGTATAACCGGAAGGCAAAGGAGACTGTTGTGCTGGTGGGCAAGGGCGTTTGCTTTGACAGCGGCGGCCTGGGCATCAAGCCGGGAAAATATATGTGGGACATGAAGATTGACATGGCTGGCGCAGCCACTGTCCTCGGCATCATTGAGGCTGCCGCACGCCTGCAGCTGCCGTACCATATCATTGCGCTGATGCCCGCGGTGGAGAACATGACCGGCGGAAAGGCGTACAAGCCAGGAGATATCCTGAAGTACGCAAACGGAAAAACCGTTGAGGTCATGCATACTGATGCTGAGGGAAGGCTTATCCTTGCGGATGCGCTGATTTATGCCGGAAGGTTCAGCCCGGACATCATCATTGATTTTGCCACACTGACCGGAGCATGCGTCGTTGCACTGGGAACCCAGGTTGCGGGCATCATGGGAAACAACGATGCCCTTGTTGCGGGCATCCAGGAATCCGGGCTGGCAACCTATGAGCGGGTCTGGCAGCTGCCGCTCTACGAGGAATACACCGAGCAGATCAAGGGGCAGGTCTCTGACCTGCAGAACCTTGGCGGATGGGCGGGAAACGCAGGCACGATCACCGCCGGCGCGTTCCTGAAGGAATTTGTCCCGGAAAAGGCGAAATGGGCGCATATTGACATCGCGGGAACCGCATTCCTTGATGAAGTGAAGGACAAATATGACTTCGGCGCGACCGGTTTCGGCGTCCGCCTCATCATTGACTGGATGAAACGAAAGAAGCGATAGCATGTACCTTCGGGTGCTTTTGGGCATATTACTGTTCCTTTCTCCTGCTGCTGCCATCGAGATTAGCGAAGTGATGTATAACCCGGAGGGCAGCGATACCAATCACGAGTGGGTTGAGATTTATACTAATGAAACTGCAGTTAATTTATCCGGCTGGAAATTTTTTGAGGCTAATACGCCCCATGGTCTAACTCTAGTGTCAGGCTCATGGCTGCTGCCAAACAATAGTTTTGCTGTGATTGTACAAAATGATGCAATATTTCTACTTGACTATCCTAATTTCAGTGGAACGTTATTTGACAGCTCATTCGACCTGAGGAACACCTACCCCGGCGAGCTTATCGCCCTCAAAAACAGCACACATTTCATCACCAACCTCACCTATAACATCTCACTGGGCGCTGATGATGGGCTTTCCTTGCAGCTGATCAACGGCAGCTGGTATGCCGCTTCCCCAACCCCTGGCGTGGCGAATGCAGTTACTTCCCCCTCTTCCCCTCCGGGCACCAATACCTCAAATATATCCGGCAAAGACCTCTCCTTATCTGTCGCTCTTGACCCGATTGTGCACTTGTTTGTGAACTATACCTCATTGTTCAAGATTACCAACCTTGACCACCAGACAGGGATTGATGACTCCATCAACGCGACGGTATTCTATAATGTTTCCCGAAATAATACGCTAATTTTTACATCAACATTCGAGGTTGTTGACCTGAACTCCTTTAAGACCGCGCGGACCGGAAGCATACTCCTGAATGAAACGGGCAATTATACCCTCTGCGGCGAAATCCTCAATACGACGGTATCGAACTACAACCGCAGTAATGACTTTGCCTGCGGCAGCATCCAAGCGCTGGACACGAGCAGCGTCCCCTGCAATGTTTCCTTAAACATCTTAGTATCATCCACCGTCGCTAACAATTCGGAGACGATGCATTTCTCACCAACAATAACCAATGAATCGTTTCCGTACACTATCGAGTACTGGATCGAAGACCTCTTTGGCAGGGTTGCCAAGAGTAAGGTAAACACCAGCAACACCAACCAAAAGTCATGGACGCCGCAGATCACAGAATCTGACAGGGTGTTCTTCATCAAGGGCAGGATTGTTTCCCTGTTCTGCAATGATACCTCTCTTGGGGACAACACCGCTTCCCAGCTGCTTGTCGTGCAGGGAGCGCAGAAAGAGAATTCGACACTAGTTATTGACACTATCTACACCGGATCAGACAACAGGGTCAAATACGGCGAAATCCTCCGCGTCCGGTCGCAGATCTATAAGGGAGACGAAAGCAAGAATGCTGTCGAGGCCTGGGTGGAGCAGCAGGGCAAGCGAATCAGCAGGATTACCAGCGCTGCCCTCTACACTGACTTCAGCGCCTATGACCTGACATTCGCCATCCCGCTGGAGCCGAACTGCAATGCAGAATTCCCTGACGGGACTGCTGAGGTTGTCATCTCCGGGTTCGGCATTACTGAACGAGCGCCGGTCTCTGTCAGCGGTGTCAGCACTTCCACCTGCAAAACCACGGTACGGTCAGCATCATCAGGCGGCAGCAGCCTCCTTCCGCAGAAATCTCTTGCCATCCCCCTTATTGAGCTACTCTCTTTCTCCGGCACTGCCGATGCAGGCATTCCCTTTTCCACGACGCTCCGCATCACCAACAGCGATGCTGAGCAGCATACCTATTCTGCCTGGAGCTATGTGTATCGCGGTCCGAAATCGTATTCCGGCGCCAGGGACATGAATGTGCAGAAGATTACCCTTGCACCGGGCAGCTCTGCGGTAGTGCAGCTAACCAACCGTGTCGAGGAGGCTGGCGATTTCAGCTTCAAGGCCCAGGTGCGGAAGGATGAGCAGAAGACTACCCATGACCTTACCCGGCCCATCACGGTGATGCAGCGTGCCTCCTCTTATCTCGAAGAAGTGGTGGTGGTGCAGCAGGCAGCGCCATCACGCCAGGCTCCGCTTCTTCCAGCTACGTCACTGCCGGAAACTATCTACCTTTCCCCTGCATCGCGCTCACAGGAGCTTGCCGGACTGCTCATCATCGGCATGCTCACAAGCATCACCTTATTCATTATCTGGAAGAAATTGTAGCATGCTCATCGGTCAGTGCTTTCTTTTTGCCTTGGTAAAATCCACTCCTGCATTCACCAGGCCGACATTAATGTCCAGCTCGTGGTAGCCCTTGCTCTTCAAGGATTCCTGAATCTCTGCAATGCCCTTTCCCGCACCAAGCTGCTGCTGCACCATCTCGGTAATCTTCCTGAAATGCTCAGCCGGGGTGCAGGTAATGGTGACCATTGCCTTTATTCCCAACCTTTTTCTATTTAAAGGTATTGATTACTGTGGCTCTGTAGAAAATCTCGCTGCGCTGGGGTAGCGCCAGTTCGCTCCGTGCTGT
>JACQNA010000025.1 GCA_016203335.1 Candidatus Woesearchaeota archaeon | reverse complement strand
GTGCGAAACTCTTATTCGTGCGTATGCGGAGCCTGAGCATGCCTCTCCACTTCGCTTCGCTTAGGTCGCATACCGCCATCCTGCGGAGCTCTACCAATGGGCAGACACGCATAAGCACTGATTTTCGCACCAACCCCCATTGGCTTTCAGTTACTATCCAATATACTCCATCTCGTCACCCAGCTTTCCTTTCAGCTTGCGGAGCGCGGACTGCTTTGCCACCTGCCCAAATTCCTTTGATTTCTTGATCATCTCCTCTTCAATCCGGGCAATCTCCCTCTCCAGCTCCTTCAGATTGATGCGCAGCTGAAGGCTCTTGTCCAGCACCTTGAGCATCTCTTTTGCCCCTTTCACCCCGAGATACATCGGGTGGTGGTAGGTCTCTGCCAGCAAGCCCACTGCCGGGATTTTCCTCTGTTTTCCCAGGCCAAGCAGCAGGCCGGAAACTCCCACAATCGGGCCGACAATCCCGTACAGGCTGGTGTTCACCCCCCTTCTTTTGAACTCGCTGATGAGCCTTTTGGAGTTGCCGGTGCAGTAGATGCGCGGCACCTTGGGGATAGCAGGGAGGCCAATCCCCCCTAAAGTGATAATCTGGCTGCAGCCGTATTCCTGGCAGATATCCAGAACCTTCTCGGAAAACGCATACGAGCTCTGCTCGTCAACCGGCTGGACGTCGCCGGCAAGGAGCAGCAGATCCCTCTGCTTGCCATCAAACCGCTTCGCATACATCTCGATGCTCGGCAGCTCCACCATGTTCTCCTCATTCACAAACACCGCATGCGGAAAGGTATACGAGAAGAATTCGCAGGCCTTTTCTGCCTTGAGCTCCTCGATGAGAAAATCAACGACAATCTTGCCGACATTGCCGATGCCCGGCAGCCCCTCGATCAGCACGGGCTGGCGCAGCTTTTGCAGCGTGCCGCTCTTTGTCACTTTCCACATTTAGAGCATGCCCCGCTGCTGGTATATGTGCTCTTTTGCCTTCCGGCGGTATCCTGCATATTTGTCTTCCGGGGAATACTTTGGCGGGGAGACTGGCGCTGTCGCTGCGCCGCAGCACGCCGTCTTCAGCATGTAGGCTCCGCATACCATGCACCTGCGGATGCGCTTCATTCTTTCAGGACCTCCACTCTCCCGTTCTTCCTGATTATCTCCTTACTGATGATGTCAGTCACCTGCTGCATGAGCTTCTCTACTCCCTTGTATTCCGGGCCGGTAATGGTTGCCTTATAGCGGCCCGCCCCCTCATACAATATGCTCGTGGCGCTGTGCAGCTGCTTTGCCTTCATGAGGGCGTGCTTGATATCCTCAACACCCCCCGGCTCATATGACTGAAGTATAAAACGGCGCTTGACCACTGCCTCGGCAGGCTTCATCCGCACTGCCACCAGCTCATCCACTGCTGCCGCGACATCCTGGGGCAGCTGCAGGTTTGTTGCGCTCACCTCTTTTGCAGCTATCGCCTTGAAGAAGAGGTGCAGGCTCCGGTATTTCTTCGCGGCTGCTGCTGCAAGCATCTCCTCCAGCTGGTTTTTGTCTTTCTTCAGCTGTGCTGCAATCAACTCGATGATTTTTTTTGCTTTCTGCCCGAGCTTGAGCTCCTCGCTCTTCTGCCGGCGCTCTGACTGGGTAACACGGCGCAGGCTCAGGTCAATGTGGCCACGCTCCTTGTTGACGCGGAGCACCTTGCAGACAATCTTCGTGCCCTCTTTCACATGCTCCCTGATGTTCCTGATCCTCCCCGGAGATATCTCTGATATGTGGATCATGCCGCCGCAGCCATATTCGTCAAGATGGACGAACACAGAATTCATCTGAATCTTGGTAACCGTGCACAGGACCAGCTCATCCTCATCGGGAAGCTTTTGTTTCTCGGCTTGCATGACCATTCCTATTCCAGCACCTCGAGAACCTGCGCCTTGACTTTTGCCTTTCCGCCGGTTGGCTTTGCCAGGACCTTCTCGCAGACCAGGCATTTTACTGTCACTGCCGCCTTGCCGAACATCACCTGCTCATTCTTGCACTTCGGGCAGCGTATCTTAATGAATTTTGAATCCGGCTCCCGTATGCTCATTCTCATGCTCATACAAACTCAACTCTCTTTGCCCGGACCCCGCTGCCCTGCATATGCGACTTCTTGCACACCTTGCACTCAAAGCGGAGGTCGGTCTTCTTTGATGATTTCTTGCCAGACATCTTCCACTTGCCGATCGCCTTTCTTGAGTATCTGCCCCGGTTTCCCGTGCCCCGGGCAAGCCCGCGCTTCCGCGCCCGGTATTTTGAGCCCCTGCTCATCGGAGAGGCATTGCGCTTCTTTGCTGCAGCAACCTTATGCTCGGTATGCTTCTTGCAGAAGGGACAGTATCGCTGCTGCGTTTTCGGGATTTTCATATGGAAGGGGAGCAGCAGGGTATTTATAAACGTTGTTATTGGGCGAGAGGCGCAAGGAATGCGCTTATCAGGCCAGCAACTACCTGATTGCCGGGCACGGTGTAGTGCGCGTGATCATAATACGGGCTCTCGTTTGCCGTGCGGTATGCCTGGCGAAGCTCCGGAAGCAGGTCCAGGTGCGGAATGCCCAGCCCGGCCATGGTTGCATTAAACTGCTGCTGCGGCACTGCATTGAGGTACTCACTTTCGACCTGGTATCTCACCGGAAAGAGCACAACTACAACCAAGAATCCGTCTTCCTTTCCTATCCGCTGGAATTCTTCCATGATGCCTGCTATCCTTTCCCATGCATTCCCGCTCCATGCATAGCCCCAGTCGGCCCAGTCATCAATAATCATCTGGTTGAGCCGTAGCTCTGACTTCCGCCAGGTAATGCCGTCAGCGTGCTCGTTGGCTTGCGCAAATTTCTCCCTTGCTTCTTTGTCTATGGGCTGCAGGGAACGCCGCTTCATCAGGCTCACCCGGTATGCTTTCTCTATGCTTCTCACTGCCCACGAGAGAAACCGGCTGTACGAAAGCATTCCCAGCGAGCTGGTTTGGAATGCAAAGGATTCCGAGGCATCATTCAGATACAATCCAATCAGCACCATGTCTGGATCCACAGACCTGCCTGTCTCGAGGAGAATTGCAAACTCTTCTGCGAGATTAATGGCACCAACACCGGCATTGATTACCTCAACATCCTTGCCTGACTCCTGGAGCATCTTTTCCAGCTGCCGCACATATGTCTCATTCTCCTGCACATAATCAGCCAGGGTAATGGAATCGCCGAGCACAAGTATCCTTGTTGCGTTCTTCTTGCCAATCTCCCGGTTCCGGTAGCCCAATGCATTTGTCCGGATATCAACAGTACGATGGCTGACACTATGATCCTTGATTATTCCCCAGGTATTTGGCCGTAGCCGGGCGCCGGTCCCCGGATAATTATAGAGCGTCTTATGGGTACCCTTGAATACTATCACCGGCTCCTCATTGAGGCTGCTCTGATTGGGTTGGTACTGTTCTACCCCTACCAGCTCAATATCCTGCGGAGGGTGGAGCGCTATCCTGCTGACAATTTCCGCGGCGGAGAAGAATACCAGGAGTGTTCCCACAAGCAACAACATCTTATATCTCATACCCCTGCCCCGCTGCTCTCAATCTCCTCTGCCCTTCCTCTGCTGACCAATGCCTGCACGATCTCCCTGGGCAGGGCAGCGATGTCCTCTGGCTCATAGGGGCCAAAGGTTTCCATGCTGGTGCCGAGAAACCTGGGAACTGGATGGGTAAACCGGACTGTCTTAGTGGGAGACTCTGGCAGCGGCGCGGAAACATCACTTGTATCCTGCTTCTCCTGCTGCTTTGGCTCTTCTGGCGGGCGGGAATAATGCATAACCTTCCCTAATGCCTGCTCCCGGACATGGCTTAACAGGGCAACCAGCTGCTCAAACAGCTCTTTCTCCAGGGGAAGGAATGCTGCTGGATTTATCATGGCGGTGCTGAGCCGCGCCTTATTCGCTGCACTGGCAATAATCTTTTTTTCCCTCAGGTCGTAGAGGCTGGTTACCAGCCTCTTGATGCTTTCCACCTGGTTCAGGCCTTTCTTCTGCTCGTCAAACGCAAACAGGTCCGGGGCATTCCGCTGCTTTGCCACCATCGCTTCCTTTTCCGAGAGATAGCGCCCCAGCTGCTCCATGAAATCCGGATCCAGCTTCTGCAGCTCTTTCTTCTCCTTCTCCCGGCGCTCAATCTCAAAGAGCGCCTCATAGGTAATCTGGATATCCCCCATGCCTATGCAAGAAAGACCTGCATATTTAAATATTATTGCGCCCCACCCCTATTTCATGGCAACCATCCAGTTCCAGGATCTTTCATTTACCGAGCAGAACGGGAGGGTGCGGGCTGACTTTTTGCAGTACTTTCACTTTTTCCTCTCTCCTGATGAGCTGGCCAGGATTGGCAAATACCGGGTTGAGCGGCATGCGCTCCATTTTTCCGCTTCACCGCAGCGGGCAGAGCGGAAGCTGAACTCCCTGCTTGTTCAGGCATTCCAGGGCCTGGAAAGCAAATATACCAAGAAGCAGGCAGTGTACGTCCATCAGCATTCCGGCATCCCCCTTATCGGCAGCGGGGCATTCGGTATCATTGACCGGGGGACCAATGTCATCGAGGTGAAGCCTATCACTGGCTGCAACCTCTTCTGCATCTACTGCTCGGTTGACCAGAGCAGGCGGGAAAAAGACTTTATTGTGGAGAAGGATTACCTGGTGCAGGAGCTGGGCAAGGTGATCGCCTTCAAGGGAATATCACCCATAGAAATCCATATCGCTTCCCAGGGCGAACCGACGTTTTACCAGCCTCTTCCCGGGCTGATTCGGGATGTTGCTGCCTTTCCCCAAGTCAAGATCATCTCTATTGACACCAACGGCACCCTGCTCAGCAATGAGAAGGTAGATGAGCTTGTTGCCGCGGGGCTGACCAGATTCAACCTTTCTATCAATGCATTTACTGATGCCACTGCACGCAGGATCGCCGGCACGCATTACAATATCCGGCGGATCAAGGAGCTGGCGCAATACATCCTGGACCGGGCTGACCTGATCATTGCACCGGTCTATCTGCCAGGCATTAATGAGCAGGATATTGAGGAAATCATAGCCTTTTACCTTTCCTTGTCTGGCACGCACCAGAAGGATATCGGCATCCAGAACTTCCTCTGGTACAAATATGGGGCAAACCCTATCAAGGCAGCATCACTGGATGATTTTTATGCGTTCCTCCGCAGGCTTGAGGAGAAATACCAGCTCAAGCTCATCAAGTCAGCTGCTGATTACCATATCATTAAGGCAAGGGAGCTTCCCAAGCCATTCAGCACCGGAGACATCATCCAGGCAGAGATCATCTCTCCGGGAAGGTTCTCCTGGGAGCAGCTTGCATGCAGCCAAGGCAGGGTTATCTCAGTGCGGGATGGTAAGCAAGAATCTGGCACCGTTTCCCTTAAGATCGTGAGAAGCAAACATAATATCTTCTTTGGAGTGCCTGTGTAAGGTATACTTGTCAGAATATACC
>JACQNA010000019.1 GCA_016203335.1 Candidatus Woesearchaeota archaeon | reverse complement strand
TCATTATCTTTCGCAATTCTTGTTGTGGATGCTTCGCCAAGCATTGTAAAAATCAGCTCCAAATCGTTCATGTGGTCTCGCAGATTCTCATTTTTCAGCCCCTTGAATTGCTTGTATTCGCTTGGAGTCATGCCGAACGTCGCTTTGGATATCTCAGCGGTGAGTATCGCAAAATCCTTTTCTTCCCGCACTCCTCTCTTTTTCCATTCACCGGTCAGCTCATCCCTGATGGCAATTCCTCGCACTCTCTTTTCAATCCAGTCGTCGGAATATCCCTTGGACTGATATATATCCCTCATACGTTTTTGGGCAAGTTCCGGGTTCTCTATTTCCTGCACCCGTTCGTAGCCGACTTGGGCGAGCCAGAGCTTGAATGGCTCGGCTTTTGGGCTGGGTATGGACTGGATGATCCGAAACAGGTTTTTTGTATTGGCACAGTCTGTTGCGTAGTATTTGCCATCAGAGGATAGCAATTTCAGTGGTAAACAAAGTGTTAACAACTGATCCTCTCTCCCTTTTAAGACCCCCCAATACTGCCTCGGGCTTGGGCTATCGGTTAAGGCGGCGATAATATCCACTACAGAGAAGTACCACTCTTCCTGGTGCAGTATCCTCCTGATCCGCTTGTTCTGGAATACCACAAGCCTGCCTGTTTCTTCCATCATACGCATAAAGGCAGCACCCATTTATATACTTCACGCGTGGACATGTCCAGTGGGGAGTGATGGGGATGATTGGCGAGGTTTCAGTGTCTTTGAGTAACAAAACTATTGCACAACCAGCGTTCCCTTCATGCTGCTGTGGCCTGAGCCGCAGTAGACTGAGCAGAAGAAAGTGTAGGTGCCTGGCGTATCCGCAACAAATTCAACAACGGTGGCCTGGCCCGGCTCTATGCGCGAGTTTACATTAAAATCAGGGAGGGAAAAGCCGTGCGCCACATCCAGGCTGGTGATAGAGAGCCGCACTGTTTCTCCGGCATTCACGATTATTGTCGCGGGATTAAACTCCCATTTTTTTGCAGTCATGGTGAATTCCCTGACGGCGCTATCTGAGGATGAGGAAGGAGTTGCTGTGGGCGGAGGAGTTGCTGAGGAAGGAGGTGCTGCCGATGGCGGTGCTCTGTCAGCTTGCGGCGAAGGCGGAACAACCTGCGGAGAGGGGGAAGGAGCTGTTTGTTCTGATGCGCAGCCTGCAACGACGAGCAATGCAAACAGGAGAGCGAGGGGAATAAATGCTTTCATAGCCATCAGCTCCTTGCACATATTTATAAACCTTTCTTTACTCTCCTTCCGTATGGATGTTGCCGTTATTATTTCCGCTGACCCTGCTGGAAAGAATGTGCTCCGGCATCTTCTCCAGAAATATCCGCTTGTTGAGGAGAAAACGCAGTGGAAGGGCAAACCAGTCTATCGCTGGCAGAATCTTGCGGTGTATACTTCTCCGCTCCGGTGCATTTATAACGAGCATATTGACCGGGAGATTGCTGCTGATTTATTCGTGTTTGCCACTACTCACCGCTCGGAGAAAGGTACCCCTACGCTAAGCTGCCATGCGCCGGGAAACTGGGGGAAGGCGGAGTTCGGCGGAGAGGATAAGGTATTGTGCAGGACATCGGCATGCTATCTCAAGGCGTTTCTTCTCATGCTCCAGCAGAAGAATACGCTCGGCTGGGATGTGGTGCAGGAAGTGACCCATCACGGCCCCGCATTGGAGAAGCCAGCAATGTTTGTCGAGATCGGCTCGACAGCAGCAGAGTGGAAGAATGCAGAGGCAGGCAGGATCATGGCAGCATGCATTGTGGATGCGTTTACCAAGCCAGCTCCTTCCTGCAAGGCTGCTGTGGGAATCGGCGGGCTGCACACCACACCCAACCTGCGGAAAGCAGTGGAGCGGACTGGTTATGCCATTGGCCATGCCTGCCCCAAGTACTGGCTGGAGCGCCTGGATCAGGAGATGCTGCAGCAGGCGATAACGAAAACAGTGGAAAAGGTGGAATTGATCATCCTGGACTGGAAGGGGCTGAAGGGGGAGAAGGAACGGATTGTTTCGCTGCTGGAGGAGATGGGGCTCCAGTGGGAGAAGAGCGAGAAGATGTATTAATCAACATAATCAACAAGATATTTTTATCTCACCATAATAATCAAAAAATCTGTGAGCAAGGCACCAGACCGGAACGACTCCGAGGCGCCCTGCTCGTTAATAGTATATATATTATTTGTTTCTTCATCTTTATATAACTTTCTATTTCGTATGGGAATAAGGTGCTCATGGTGGTTGGGGTAATGG
>JACQNA010000018.1 GCA_016203335.1 Candidatus Woesearchaeota archaeon | reverse complement strand
CTACTGGACTGGGAATATTCTGCGAATTCTGATTTTCGTTTTGATCTTGCGATGTTATCCGTCAAAGGATCATTCGATAAAAAGCAGGACACTATACTTCTGAAATATTATGGTTCGCCTAATATCTATAATCAACTTCGGTTAATGAAAGCCATTGTTTATTTCAGGGAAGCGTCATGGGGATTGTTGCAGTTAGCGGTGTCTAGCATTCCATTTGACTACAGGAAATATGCAGAGGAAAATTTAAGAGAGTTCAGATTAATCTGTCCTGTTCAAGAGGTATAGTCGCCAAAGCCCCCAATTAATTCATTTCAGAAAATTCGGGAGAGCGTTAGCGAACCGCTAAATAATCGTTAGAGGATAGTGCGGAGCATTTCCAATTTGTTTTGTTATCAGATTTAGCGAAGGTAGCCCCGTTAGACTTTGAAGTTTACCTTTGAGATTATCATCGAAAAGGCGCTGAAAAAATTTTGGCTAATCAGTATATAAGCGAAGTTACGCAAATTTCGCTTATATACTTTCTATAATCGGCAAATCCCATCGTCATACGGTAGTAATGAGCATCACTGCACTATCTCTCCCACACCCATCCAGCAACCTATATAAATCACCTAGAGATACCAGCCGCATGGGGAATCATTTTACCAGGAGCTGGAGCGCAGAGACTCCGCCGCAGCCGGAAGAGGCAATATTCTTTATCCTCGAGCCCAACAACAAGGGGCCGCTGACCACAGGCTCCCTAAAGCAGTTCCTCATCCGCTCAGCCATCATCGGCATAGGCATGACTGCGGTGAAGTTCCTGATGAGGGAGCGCATCCCCAGCATCAGGGAAGCCATCGGCGTGCTCCTCATTTTCAGCCTGCTCGGGATGCTGGTAGTTTGGCTCTCCCGGAACCTCAATGCAGTCGCCAGGAGGCAAGGGGTGCTCGGGATTATCAGCATGCTGCTGCTTGCCGGAGCCATCCTCGTGGTCATATGATTATCAAGATCATGGGCGGGATTGACCTGGCAGCATCCATCATTCTCTTCTTCAACGGAGTGATGCCGGAGAAGCTGCTTGGCTATGTCGCCAGCTACCTGATCGGTAAGGGAGTCCTCTTTGGCATGAGCGGGGATATCGCATCATATATTGATGCAGGGGTAGGGGTCTATGCGATTTTCCTCAGCTTCGGAATTTCCAGCACCCTGCTGACTACCCTGGCTACTATCTATCTGCTCCAGAAGGCAGTGATTAGCTTCTTTTAGGCTCTGGAGAAAATGAAGGTGAGCATCAATATGCGAAGGTCTATCTCATATCTTCTGAGCGGCAGGCAGGGGGTTGTCCCTTACGGGGATGCCTGCCTTCACGTTGCAGAATTATGACCTGAGCCGATGCTCACCCGAGCGCAGCGAGATTTTCTCCAGAGGCATTTTTCTAGGCAATTCCCCAGTAGAATATCACTATTCCAGAATAGTAACCTTTATATAGGGATAACGGTTTGCATGGCCCAGGTGGTACTACGATGAACACAAAACTAATGATATTGGTTGCATTGGGGCTGCTCATCAGCCTGGCAGGGGTCCAGGCAGGAGTGAATTGCCCGACAAATAAATGTCTCGTTATTGAGAGCGTTGATGTGAAGGTTGACGGCGATACGGATAAGGGCGTTGTTGATGGCAGCCGGATCAGCCAGGACGCGCAGCCGGAGTCTGATATTCAGGTGAAGGTAACGGTGCGGAACAAGTATACGCGCACAGAGAATGTTGATGTGGAAAGCATTGACATTACTGCTACATTAGTCGGCATTGATGACGGCGATGACCTTGAGGAAACAGATGATATCGAGCGGGTCCGGCCGGAAAGCACCAAGAGTGTCACCATGAACTTTGACGTGCCGCTCAAGGTGGATGAAGGTGAGTATGATCTGGTCATCGAGTTTGATGTCGGTGATGATAATAGCACTTCATATATTATTCCCTGGAAGGCACGCCTCGAGGTAGACAAGAAGACTCATGAATTACGCATCCAGCGGGCAGAGCTGAGCAGGCCGGTATTGGAATGCAAGCGCACCGCAACATTAGATATCCTGCTCATGAATTTCGGATCAGATGATGAGGATGAGGTCGTGCTGACCGTAACAAATGAAGATCTCGGCATCAACACCAAGGACCAGTTTGAGCTGGTCGCTGATGCGTTTGATGACGAGAACAGCTTCGCCAAGCGGATCAATCTCAACCTGCCCATGAATTTCGCTGCAAATATCTATCCGGTAGTCATCCAGGCATTCCGCAATACTGATGAGCTCAAGGCGCAGAAGACAGTCGATGTCACTGTTGCTGATTGCACCGAGAAGCAGGAAGTGAAGGAAACGCCGAAGGAAGAGATCGTGGTCACTCCGCCAAAGCAGGAGAGCACCACGCCGGATTTTATTACCCAGCCGGTTCCCCTGGAGCAGCCCAAGACCTTCTGGGAGCAGTATGGCACCGCAGCCGTGATCATCGGCGGGGAGTTCCTGGTGCTGGTCATCATCATTGTCATCAT
>JACQNA010000010.1 GCA_016203335.1 Candidatus Woesearchaeota archaeon | reverse complement strand
TCTGATGCGCAGCTGCTCAGCAAGCTGATCAAGGCAGAGCTCAAGCTGAAGGAACTGCGGACAGGCAGGAAAGCGGCAGTCAAGGAGGCAGCCAACCTCCTCGGTGGCATGGTGTATGCAAACATCAGGAAGATGTCGCTCATCCCCGGCATCTCTCATTTTGTGCTTGGCGGCAGGGATGAGAGCGGGACATACATTTATGATCTCTTTGCTGACGGCTCCATCACCCTGATTGAGGATTTCATTTCTTCAGGCTCAGGAAGCGTGATGGCATACGGCGTCCTGGAAACGCTCTATCGGAAGGATATCTCGCTCGAGGAAGGGAAAGAGCTTGCGGTCAAGGCGATCAACGCCGCGATCCAGCGGGACAACGCCTCAGGCGGCGGCATCGACGTCGTCGCCATCTCCATGAAGGCTGGCGTGAAGCGCATCCTGGCTAGGCGGCTGGATACCACGATTGCCGCATAAGACAATGCATATAGGCATAGCAAAGAATTAATGGGTAAGTAGCATACCAACACAAGGAAAGATTCTCTCATGGCAGACATCATTGAAGAAATGCGCAAGCTGCTTCCTGCAGACAAGATAGCAGACTCTGTGTTTGAGGGCGCGAATATCGTCTTCTACACCAAGGATAAGGATTTTTTCCTGGACAACAACGGCGCAATCAAGCAGGTAGTGGACGAATTCAAGAAGCGGGTAGAGCTCCGCCCGGACCCCAGCATCTGCATGGAGCAGGAGAAGGCAGATGCCGCGATCAGGGGCATCATCCCTGCAGAAGCAGAAGTCGGCAATATCATCTTTGATCCCCAGCGCAGCATCGTGGTGGTGGAGGCGGACAAGCCAGGCCTTGCCATCGGCAAGCAGGGTGCGGTGCTCCGGGAAATCCGCCAGAAAGCCTTCTGGATACCGATCATCAGGCGCATGCCTGCTATCCGCTCCAAGATCATCGAGAATGTGCGCTCAGTCCTCTATGAGAATTCAGATTACCGGAGGAAATTCCTGGACGGTGTCGGCCACCGGATTTACGACGGCTGGCGCCGGGAGAAGCGCCAGGAATGGATCCGCCTGACCATGCTCGGCGCAGGCAGGCAGGTAGGGAGAAGCTGCCTCTTTGTCCAGACTCCTGAATCCAGGATCCTGCTGGACTGCGGAATCGATCCCGCGAGAAATGTCGGCGACCAGTCCTATCCGTATTTGGAGGCCCCGGAATTCAACATCAAGGAGCTGGATGCGGTTATCCTCTCGCATGCCCACATGGACCACTGCGGCCTGATCCCCTACCTCTACAAGTTCGGCTACCGCGGGCCGGTCTACTGCACCGAGCCGACCAGGGATACCGCGGCCCTGCTGCAGCTGGATTTCATCAAGATCATGCGCAACGAGGGAAAAGAGCCTATCTACACCAGCGACGAGGTGCGGGAAGAGGTGAAGCACACCATCACGCTGGATTATAATGAGGTGACCGATATCACCCCTGACGTGCGCATCACCCTGTATAACGCTGGCCATACCCTGGGGAGCGCCATGGTGCATCTCCACATCGGCAACGGGCTGCACAATATGCTCTACACCGCTGACCAGAAATACGGCAGGACCAGGCTGCTGGACCCAGCAGTGACCTCATTCCCCCGCCTGGAAACTATGATCATCGAAGCAACGTATGGGGGAAAGGACAACATCCTGCCGCCGAAGAAGGAGGCAGAGGAGGAGATTTCCCGGATCATCGTCAATACGGTCGCGCGGGGCGGAAAGGTGCTGGTCCCGGTGCTGGGAACAGGCAGGGCGCAGGAAGTCATGCTGATTGTGGATGAGCTGATCAAGACCAAAAGGATGCCTGAGGTGCCTGTCTATATTGATGGCATGGTCTGGGACATCACTGCCATCCATACCGGCTACCCGGAATACCTGAATACGGATATCCGCAAGATGATATTCCACAGGGATGAAAACCCATTCCTCAACAAGATTTTCAAGCGCATTGGCAGCCAGAAGGAGCGCATGCAGGTCATTGAGGAAACCGGTTCCTGCGTCATTTTGGCAACATCAGGCATGCTGGTCGGCGGCCCCTCAGTGGAGTATCTCCGCCATCTTGCGGATAATCCAAAGAATTCCTTGGTCTTTGTTTCCTACCAGGGAGAAGGCTCGCTGGGAAGGCGCATCCAGCGGGGAGAGCACGAGCTGCTCTTCAAGGAAGGGCAGAAGACCGAGGTCACTCCGCTGAAGATGGAAATATATACGATTGACGGCCTGACCGGCCATTCCGGCAGGCGCCAGCTGATGAATTACATCCATGACTGCGACCCCATGCCGAAGAAAGTGATCACGAACCATGGTGAAGCGAGCCGCTGCCTGGACCTGGCATCCTCTATCCATAAGGTATACAAGATTGAGACCGTTGCCCCGAAGAATTTGGAGACCGTGCGGATACGGTAAAGTTTAAATACCCAGTGATTTCTGGATGACCATGCCCAAAAAGCAGGTGCAGCAGAAGCAGTACATAAAGACAGTGATAGTCTCTCTGGTGATTATCGCTGTTGTGCTCGGCTATTATTCGTTTACCATTGATCGCCAGTCAGAGAAAATCCTGCAGAACAAGCCAGTGACTGAGCGCCCGGCAGAGGTAGGGGCAGAAGATAAAGCAGCAGCCCCTGCTCCCGCGTATCCCCCTGCACCTGAGCAGCAGCAGAGCGGGGAGCCCGCAACATCATTTATCTCAAATGCAGTGTGCACCGACGGATTCATTTCATTGGTGTTTACCAACATCCTGAAAGAAGAGCACCGCATGTCAGAATTCAAGTTCTACACCGCTGGCCTGCTCCATGCCCCGGAGTGCGAGAAGCAGATCCTCCAGCCCGGCGAGCGGACATTCTGCAGCAGGGTGAACAAGGTGGCGTTCCAGAAAGAGGTGCGCATTACCTTGAATGCCCCGGGAGCAAAAGAGAACACCTTGGTGGATTGCAGCAGGGAGCAGATCACCGGAAGCATCATCAGGGACATCAAGAGGCTCATTGCATTATTTCTCAGGTAGCCGATAAAAAAGTATAGCCCCGCCCGGATTTTCGAAGCAAAAAGCTGTTCGAACCGAGGTCACAGCCTCCAGAGGGCTGTATGATTGACCGCTACACCACGGGGCTTCAGGAGAAGTGGGCGAAGGGTAGTTTTTAAATGTTTTGCGCAGGGATCTCCTCTTCCTCCCCTGCTTCCGCCTCGGGGGGCTGCTCCTCTGCAGGCAGTTCAGGCGCAGCTTCAGGCTCCGCCGCAGGCTCTGCCTTTTTCCGCTTTTGCCTTGCGGGCTTTGCCTCTGCTTCCTGCTCTGCAGGAGCGTCTGCATCGGGCTCATCCTCAGCATCATCTGCGCCTGTTTCGGATTCTGTTTCTGTTTCAGCGGCTGCAGCCGGTTCCGGTGATGCGGCAACGCCCTTCAGCAGGATCTGCCTGATCTCGCAGACCGCCAGAGGGTATATCTTCTTCAGGTGCACCTGCATGGCCTGCTGCAGCTTGCGGATGATGATGTCATGGATGACCTGCTCAAAATCCAGCTTGGCGATCTCCTTCTTGAGGAACTGGAGGGTGTGCTTGTGGAGCGACTGGAGGACCGAGCCTTTCGCCAGGGAATAGGTCACCAGGAACGGCTTGATCCGGATGCGCTTGCCATCCTTGGTGGTGCAGGGAAAGCTCTCATCGATGCGGATCTTCTTGCGCCGCACCATGCGCTTGACCGCGGTCTGCTGCATCACCATGCCGACAATCTCGGTCTTGAGCTGGCCGTTGGCGGCATTCGTGATGCGGAACAGCATGGAGAAGTTCTGCTTCTTGGGGTCATCTGTGAGTATCATGAGGTTGACGCTCATGATCCTGCCGACGGCTGCCTCCGGATCGTAGAGCGG
>JACQNA010000007.1 GCA_016203335.1 Candidatus Woesearchaeota archaeon | reverse complement strand
TATTATAATAGTTATATGATAAACCAAGAGCTGAGAACAAGGCTGGAGCCGATCTTGAGCAACAAAGAGATCGAGGTAGTCTTAAAGAGGCTGCAGAACAAGCACATTACCCAAACGGAAAGCAATTATCTCAGCAGGTCGGTAAGGCCAAAACTGAGGTCAGCTGAGTTTGCAGCCTCTTCGGGGCTCTTGTCTTTGCTGGGGTACCGAAGAAAGAAGTACGAGCGGAATGACAGATTATTGAGAGAAAAGGTCGTAAAGTCAGTAGGTGCTAATATTAAAGATGTTCAGGCGATAATCTTGTTTGGCTCTTATGTACGGAACGGCCACACCGATTACCGGGACATTGATGTGATGATCGTTGTACGTAAAAAGCTATGGAAAGGTCTGGCTGAAAAACGGAGATTGGAGGCAAATATAGAGCGGGGTATTGATGCAAGGACAGATATTAACCTGGTAGATTATGGAGAGCTAAGAAACATCCTTCCGTATAGCCCGTTGTTACAAACCGAGTTAGAGGATCATAAGCTGATTTATGGGGATATTGCGCTAAAGGAGAAGGTAATCATTGACAGAGCATATCTTTACAGAAAATTATTAGAGACAGAATATGTCCTTGAATTAGGGCGCAAAATAAGACCAAGGTATGTATACAATGCAATGCGGAATTGCTTGTCTATTAAGCTATTTCTGAAAGGGGTCATTGGCAATAAGCAGATAATAAAAACCATTGAAGATAACATTGGCAGATCGACAGCGGAGAGCTTGATGGAGGATAAGAGCGATTCATTACAGCGGGATATTGCCCTGAAATATTTGGAATACCTGTATAACGGGTTAATGGAGAGCTTAAAAGATGAGCAAAAAAGAGCAGCTTGAGAATCTGGCAGCATTCATCGGCTTGCGGGCAGCGCATGAGATCTTAATAAAGATGACCAATAAGCAGGAATCCATCGCTCATTTGGATCAAGAAGCGGATACCTACAGTGATTTGAGTATTGAGCTGTCTCAAGGGAACTGGAATAATGAGAACATACAAAGGATTAAGGAGCTGGCAAAGAGGAAATGCAAGAAAAAATTAGGGAAATATGAGGATATTGGTGAAGAAAAATATGATGAGGTTGAGAAGGTTATAGAAAATATCATGATTGATTTAGAGTTAAGATAAATAATCCCTAATCCGCAGCATCAGCAATCTTCCTGAGGATGCTCTCCTTGCCCTTCCAGAACAGCGCCTCCTCGAGCACCTCGGCAATGGTCTCCACCGGAATGATCTGCACTTCTTTGAGCTTCTTCGCGTCCACAATGATATCCTTCATATTAGATTTTGGGACAATAACATGCGTAATTCCGGCCTCAATCGCAGCCTCTACCTTTGCGCTTACTCCGCCGATAGGCAGCACCTCTCCCCGCACAGACAAGCTGCCGGTCATGGCATAGTCCTGCTTCACTGGGATGTTCTTGAACGCGGAGATGATAGATGTGGCAACAGCAACAGATGCTGAATCTCCCTCCACCCCCTCATAGCTCTGCAGGAACTGGACATGGATGTCTTTGGTCTCCTTGATATCCTCCCCAAAGTATTTCTTGATGATGGCAGAGACATTCTTGATTGCCTCTTTGGCAATCTCGCCGAGCTTCCCGGTTGCGATGATCTCGCTTTCCTGGCCGCCAGGCGTTACCTGGCTCTCAATCGCCAGGATGATGCCGGAAAACGGCGGGGTAGTGCCAATGACCGCCAATCCATTCACCCTGCCCACTGCCTTTCCTTTGGTAACAAAAACCTGATACTCTTTTTTCTGCTCAATATACTTGTCTGCAAGCTGCTGCTCCAATGTCCGGGCAATCTGCAATGCCGCACGGATGTGCTTGGGTTCCACAAACTCTGCCTTCTGCTCAGCAGCGATGTCTCCTGCTGCCCGGATAATGCCCCCAATCTCGCGCAACCGTAATGTCAAGTGCCCTTTCCGGTCAGCCATCCGCCGCGCCTGGGTGATGATATCCTCAACCGCTGCCCGGGTGAAATGGGGAATCTTGTTTTCCTTGACTACTTCTTGCGCCACAAAGACAGCGAGCTTGTCCCGGTTCTCCGGAGTATCTGGCATGGTATCTTTCATGTATACCTCATACCCATATCCCCGGATTCTGCTGCGCAGGGCCGGATGCATATGCTTAATGGTTTCGAAGTTGCCTGCTGCGAGCATGATGAATTTGCAGGGAACAGGCTCTGTCCGCACCATTGCTCCTGCGCTCCGCTCGCTCTGGCCAGTGATGGCATATTTCCCTTCCTGCAGCGAGGTAAGCAGTTCCTGCTGGGTATGCGGCTGCAGCGTAGCAATCTCGTCAATGAACAGCACGCCAAGATTCGCCTTGTGGATCATCCCTGCCACCACCCGCTCATGGGCTGGTGTTCCCAACCCCCCGGTCTGGAATGGGTCGTGGAGGATATCGCCAAGCAGCGCTCCGGCATGCGCGCCGGTCGCATCAAAAAAGAGCGGCTCTTTTCTGCTGTAGTTGTCCACAATCACCCGGGGAACCAATGCTTTCTGCTGCATCCGCTTGTTCATGTTCAGGAAGAGCAGAAACATGCCGAGCACGACAATGCTGCTCATCAATACTGCTGCAAAGATGATGGCTGCAGTCGTTGAGTCATAGCGCGCGGAATAGTAGGAAAACACCCATCCCGGAACCAGCATGGTCAGCAGGATCAGGGCAAAGGTGACAATTCCCTGGTTCTTAAACATGGTGACCGACTGGAACTTTGCCTTTGCCACCAGCTCCCTGCCCTGGCCGGCAGGCACCTGCTTGATCGCCGGCTGGTTTTCATCATTGGGATTGGGGAAAGCGACGATATCCACAAGCTTCTCTTTGGGCAGGAGCTCTGCCAGGGCAAGCCCGAGCATGCTTTTCCCTGTCCCGGGCTCACCAATCAGGAGGACATGCCTGCGCTGCTGGGCAGCCTTCTTGACAATGGCAACTGCCGCATCCTGGCCAATCACCTGGTCAATGATCCGGTCATGGATAGTGATGTCTTTGGTCGTGGCGAATTCCATGGGAACAGGGAAGAAGAATGCCTTTTAAAACGTATCGGATTGGCAGGGTAATATCTGATGGGGGGGTAAGATAATGCCAGCACCACCGTCGTGACGTGTCACATTATTGACATCACCTTTAACGCTAGCTTTATATAAAGAGGGACAATTATCAAGGATGAGAGGAAATCAAGATGGCTGAATACGACGTTTTATATCTTGAAGATACCACTATAATAAGGCAGAGGGTAGAAAGTTGTCTCCGAAGTAGAGGGCTAACCTGCGATAGCTGCGGTTCTTTGGCTGAGTTGGAAGAAAGGTTGCCAGGTAATCAGTATAAGGTATACTTATTTGATGGAAAATTTCCAAAGGAGCAAGGAGGAGCGATAGAATTAAATTTTCCAAAAGCAGTAGAACGAACAAGACTACAGAAAGAAAATCCAAGGATAGTCCTTTATTCTGCAGAAGATGATGGAGCGCAGCTAGCAGCAAGGCATAATGCGGAATTCCTTGATAAAAGAACATGCACGTGGGACGTAGTAGCAGTAAGACTAGAAGAAATAGTTAGGGATAGTCCTCCTGTATAGCCGAAGCCTTCTTTTTTGAATAACTGCAATGTATGCGCTTGAGCAGCTAAAATCATAAATAGAGGCAAACAGGGAATACTGTGCATGAACGAACGCGTGCTCCTCAGGGTATCACTGGCAGCAGGCACCATTGGCATTCTGGTCTTGTTTTACCTTTCGGAGCATATCACGATTGGGGAGCGCACTATTGACAAGCTTTCTGCAGCAGACCTGGAGGCTGACATTAAGATCAAGGGGGTAGTGCAGGCCATCGAGGACCATGAGAAAGTGGCATTCCTCACGGTTGCGCAGCTCAAGGATATCCAGGTGGTGCTGTTCAAGGAGGGAAACCTCAGCCTGCGCAACGGGCAGCTGGTGGAGGTCATCGGGACAGTAGACGAATACGAGGGAAAGCTCCAGCTGATCGGCAATGAGGTGCGTGTCCTTGCTCGCTGAATTGCTGCTGGCGCTGCTGCTGGGAGTTGGCGGGGGCATCATCACCGGCCTGACGCCCGGCATCCACATCAATCTTGTTTCGCTGCTCCTGCTCAGCATCTCTCCCCTCCTGCTCCAGTATATCTCTCCGCTCACCATTGCGGTGTGCATCGTGAGCATGGCAATTACCCATACGTTTCTCGACGCTATCCCCTCAATCTTCCTCGGCGCACCTGACGCGGACCAGGCATTGAATGTACTGCCCGGGCACAAGCTGCTCATGCAGGGCAAGGGGTACGAGGCAGTAAAATTGACGGTCATTGGTGCCCTCGGCGCCTTGCTCCTGGCAGTCGCCGGCATCCCGCTGCTGATTCCCCTGGTCAAATATGTCTACCCGGTCCTGCAGCCCTTCATCGGCTATATCTTAGTGGCAGTGGTCGCGTTTATGATACTGAAAGACAAGCACCGGGCAGGCAATTTCCTCGTCTTCACGATGTCCGGTATCCTCGGCATCCTGGTATTGAACATGCCGAATCTCCGGCAGCCGCTCTTTCCCCTGCTCTCCGGGCTGTTTGGAGTGAGCATGCTGGTGACAAGCTATCTGGAAGATGTGCGCATCCCGAAGCAGCGTGCAGGCGCAGCGCTTCAGGTGGAGAACAGCATCATCGGAAAGTCAGTCACTGCTGCAGCGATTACCGGCTCGTGCACTGCATTTTTTCCAGGGCTCGGCCCTGCACAGGGGGCAGTGATCGCATCCCAGTTCCTGAGAAATATTGGCGATTACGGGTTTATGATATTGGTGGGTGGCATTAACACCGTAAACATGATTGTTTCCCTGGTCACCCTCTATGCCATTGACAAGGCGAGAAACGGCGCTGTCCTGGTGATTGCCGAGCTGATGGAGGTGGATGCGCGCAGTATAATGATTCTTGCTGCAGTCGTGCTGATCGCCGGAGGGATTGCCACTGCATTGACCCTGTCCCTCACCAAAAAGTTTTCCCAGCTGATCAGCAGGGTGAATTACCGCATGCTGGTAATAGGGGTCGCCTTATTTATTGCTGCATTAGTGCTGCTGTTCTCCGGGCTTATCGGGCTGCTCATCCTGCTGGCCGCAACAGCAATAGGAATAGTCCCTGCAGAGCTTGGGGTTGCGCGCAACCATGCCATGGGGTGCTTACTCCTCCCGGTGATACTGTTTTTCCTGCTGTAGCTCATGATACCGTGAGGAAACCTGAAAGCTGCCCTGGTGAAAGCCGGCAGGATAGGTTGTCATCTGCTGCGCAAGCACACTGCCGGTAATAATGCCATAGTTATGGACTTCTGCAGCAATAATGGCGCCGTGGACAGTGCCGCTCTCCCGGACAATAACCAGTTGTGCGGTGATATCCCCGTGTACTGTTCCCGCAACAGAAACCTCTGGGCAGCTGATCTTTCCGTCAATGGTTGATCCTTTGCCAATGCTGGTGTTCATGCCGGAATCAAAAATGATCCTGCTGCCTCCCAAAGAAAACTGGAGCATTTAGCTGATGGTAACCGTATCGCCGATGCTCTGTCCCGGCAGCCCGCGCTCGAAGATGGCGCGAATCCTCCCCTTGGTGCCGTGGCACGCGGTGACAGTTCCCACTATCCTCTTTTTCTCTTTGCCTTTGCTCTCCCATACCACCTGCTTCCCGACAAAGGAAGAGGCAGCCTCGGTGCCCGAAACATCAGCAACCGCAAGAATCATCTGATTGTCGTGCTGGCGGTGCCTGCTTCTCCGGAAACTGACTATCTGGGCATCCATAAGATAGAGAAGAAACAGGTAATTTAAAAAGATTGTTATTTCGGCAGGACAATGGGAATAGTGCCGGTCTTGATGAAGTAATACACTGCTACCGCCCCGATGATAATCCCCACAATAAACCATGCCCCAGGATGCATGCTAAACATTGCGTTCTTCTTCATGGAATCACCTAAAGGTATCCTAAAAGTGAAAGTATATAAATGTTGTGATTTACGCGGCTTCCCTGAAAATCTCTTCGAGGTTGCCGTCGGCTCGGCTGCGAAACTGCCATGGAAGACTGACGTTCCCCGGATGGGGCGTCCCCCTTGTCAGTTTTACCTCTATAGCTTAAGAGCCTCGCAAACTGACGGCAACTACATTTTCAGGGAAGCCGATTTACGCCTCAAACCCGTACTTCCCGTGCATCGGCGTGAACAGGAACTGCCCGAGGAACTGCAGGCGGAGAGCGCCTTGTTCTTTGATGCCCAGTACCATCTCCTGCTCCTCCGCATTGCCGACCGGCCCGATGATCATGCCATTGTCTTTGAGCTGTGCAAGCAGCTCCCGGGGAAATTCCCTGCAGGCAGCAGTGATGATGATCTTGTCAAACGGCGCTTCGCTCGGCATGCCCTTGGAGCCGTCTTCCTCATGCACCGAAACATTCTGAATCCCTGCTTTGTTGAGGTTTCCTCGCGCAAACTGGACCAGCTCAGGGATAACCTCAGTGGTGATGACGCTTCCCGGCTGCACAAGCCTGCTGATCAGCGCTGCATGGTAGCCGGAGCCCGTGCCTATCTCAAACACCCTCTCGCCTGGCTGCAGCTGCAATGCAGAAATCATGAGCATGACTGTTGTTGGCTGCGAGATGGTCTTGCCGCGGAGCAGGGGAAGGGGCGTGTCCTGGTATGCTGCGGGCAGCAGCTCCCTCGGGATGAAGTCCTCCCGCTTGACCGCTGTAAACGCAGCCAGCTCTTCCTCGCGGAAATGGAAATGCGCCTTCCAGAAGCCCAGCAGCTGGGATTTCATGTCCATAAAGGGGTAGAAGCAGAGCTTATACTTAAAGGTTGCAGAAAAAGTATCAAAAGGTTTAAATTGATGCCTGCTTCGGGCAATACATGCCATACGCTCTCATATTTGATGAAGTTATGCTTAAACAGCTCAAGAAAGCGGGGAAGAACATGCACGTAAGAAATGTGCTCAAGAATATGCTCGATAAAATAGAGGTAAATGGCCCTGGAGCAGGTAATATCATTGATTCACAGCTGTTCCTGTACGAAATAAAG
>JACQNA010000020.1 GCA_016203335.1 Candidatus Woesearchaeota archaeon | reverse complement strand
TGTCTTCAATGGAGATAATCCTCTGGTTTGGCGGGAAGAAATTGGCAAGCACGTTCAACGCTGATGTTTTTCCTGAGCCCGTGCCTCCGATGATCAGGACAGAGAGCTCGTACTGCATGGCAAGCCAGACTAATGCTGCTGCATCCGCTGAGATGGTGTTGTTCTGGATAAAGTCAGTGATGGTCCAGGGCACGCTGGCGAACTTCCTAATCGTGATCGTGTTGCCAAATGTGGTGATCGGGCTTAAGGTGGCATTCACCCTGTCTCCAGTCTTCAGGTGGGCGTCCAAGAGCGGCTTTAAGAGCGTGATATCCTTGTTGACATCCCTGCCGATCTTGGTGGAGAAATGCCGGATGGTGTTCTCTGAGGCAAGCCTGATGTTGGTTCTCAACCAAGCGTGCTTCTTGTGGTAGACCCAAACCGGATCTTTTGCGGAATTGACAACAATCTCCTCTAATCCCGCATCCTTCAGGAGGAACTCGATCTCGCCGATGCCGAGCGAGGTGATGGAGACATAATCAGTGAGCTGCTGCAGGGTCGCCTCATCCAGGTCAGTGAGGTATTCTTTCATGAGCCGCGTGATCTTCTCCCGGAACTGCTCAGCGATGTCTGTGGAGGCCTCTCCGGCAATGTTAAACATCACCTGGGAGATGAGGAGCTCCCTGATCTTTTCAATAATGAGCCTGGTGTCCGGGCTGACGTCGAGGAACGTCATGGTATACAGGGGAACCGACTGGCCTTCCTCCCGGGAGATCTGCACGCTCACCGGAAGGTGCTCCACCTGAATGCTGTACTGGTCCAGGACTTCCATCAATGCTTCAGCTCCTTGAGGAGGGAGTCATGGACAGCAGAGAGCCTTTTGAAGAACTTCATCTTGCTGTCCGCGCCCTGCAGAGCCTTGTAGCGCGCTGAGCCCTCGTTGTATGCGGTATACACATCCTTGTAGGATTTTGCCTGCAATGCGCCCATTGCTTTTGCGATGATCTCGTTGAGCTCCTGCTCGATCTCCTTGTCCTTGTTTGTGGAAACCTGCTCTGGTTGGGGAGTGAGCCTGATGAACCGGTTCTGGGCTGGAGGCTGTTTGTTGGCTTCTTGCGTGCTGGATTCTTCTCGTTTTTTCCCAAAGAAGGGAAAAGAGAGGTGCTTTGGCGGCAGGGGAACGGGCAATGCCTGCTTAAGCGCTTGCTTGTTCTGAGTGGAGATGGGCTTGCGCTCGGGCAGCACTGGAAGAGGCGCTTGAGGCGCTTCTTTTGGCTGTGGAATTTGCGGCTGCTTTCTCCAGGTGAATAACGGCTGGTGCGGTGGTGCTGGAGGAACCTGCAGCGGCTCTGCCGGCGCTGCTGTTGGCTGGGCTGCCTGTTTCTGCTTTTTTCCGGTGAGCAATGGGCTGCGTTGCGGCGGAACCGGCGGCACCGGAGGAATGGCTGTTGCTGCCTGCGGCGCTTGCTGTTTCTGTTGCTTTTTCCAGACAAAGAACGGCTTCTTTTCTTTCTGCTGCTTCTCCTGGAATCCGTAGACCAGCCAGGGTTCCAGCATTTTGTAGGTGATGCTCAGCTTTTTTTCCTCTTCTAAGAGCTTGGCGAGCTTTTCAATGGATTTTGGTTCGGCATGCAGCGCAGCAGCAATTCCTTTGACCGGCAGCTTCTGGGTGGTGCGGAGCATCTCTAAAACACGGTCAACATTCGTGATCAGCATGTGAAACTACCTCTTTTTGCCTCTGTTCCCACAGCATTCTTCACCGGATTGAACGTATATAAATTTAGTGTTGCTATTCGGGAATGGGGATGGTAATAGTATGGATTAACTCAAGTGGCATCCCTTGCTTGCCTGGCAGATGCCGTTTGTTTTCTCCGGATTGTTGGGATTGACGTCCAGGAGATCGCCCTCGAACTGCTGGCGGTTGAGCAGCCTGCTGAGGAAGCTGGGTTCGGTGTACTGGCAGGGGATGGCTCCTTCGGTGTAGGGAAGCGTGCAGGATGGAGCGAAGCCCTTTCCGCGGTCAACCACCCAGCTCTCATCAATGAGCTGGCTGGGGTTGAGGGGATCCGGCATGCCGTAGAGGGATATGTGGAAACTGCGTGAGCCTGCCCCCCTCCAGGCAGCAATGTTCTTCTGCTCAGTGAAGTCATAGCTGAAAAATATGCTGCCGTCAACAGTAAAGGGAGCTTCCTGGGAGAGCTCCTGGAGCTGCGCCTCAAAATTTGTGGTGCGCAATCCTAAAGTGCGGAAGGTCTGCTCGGTGCTGTTCAGGATGTCAAAGAAGGAGAAGCCGGACATTATTTTCTGGCTGATGAGCTCATCAATCTTCCGGTAGCGCTGGACGCGGTAGGGGCAGGTCTGCGGAAGCCATTTCGCGTATTCCGCGCAGATGGTGAACTCTCCGGGCTGGCCCGCGCTGTCCTGGATGTAGCCGAAGAAGAACACTGTCTTGAAGTTATCCTTGAGCAGAGTAATGCTTCCTGCATGCGGCTGCATGCCTGTTGCTGCCTTTACTGAAGCATAATGGGCTAATGCGGCAATCGCGCGCTCTGCGCTGACCTGCACCATCTCCTGGAAATACCGCTCTTCCAGATTGCGGACAAAATCATTCAGTGCCCGGATATGGACCTGGGTCGCCTCGATCTTGGACTGCCCGCGCTCTTTGGAAGTCTGGATAATGACCACAATGAGGACTACCGAGATGATTAATATCGCGGTCAATGAGAAGAACATTGCTTTTTTGGTGATAAGCATCCCTCTTTTGCGGTGCATCGGGGAGAGGGAGAATTTAAAGGTTTGGGTTTGTAAAGTGGCCAAATATAGCCAGAGCCCAACAATTTCTTCATACTCTTTTTCGCTTGTCTCCTTTTTAAGAGTTTTTTCTGTTTGAGATTCATCCTCATCCTTTTTTCAAGAACTTCTTTACAAATATACCTACCTCTATTCCCGTGAATGTTCTTTATTTTCTTAAAGTCACCAATGAAATCCCTAAATCCATCCCGATAATTATTCCATTCATCATAAAAAGGGTTCACAAAAAGATCGAATTTGATTAATTCTTTTCTTGGAATAGTTAAGTCCGGCGTAGTATAGCCGCTCTTTCTTTTCCATCTTTTTCTCATTCGGATACTTCCGAACACCTTCGCATTGAGCACTTGCCGGGCAACCAAAGCGATTGCTCTTCTTCAGAGAGCGCTTGTGTTCTTACGGTATCCGATGTCTCATAATGCAATCAACCATTTTTGCCTTTTACGCGGGTATAATCTTTATTCCTTCCTTCTCGGGAATCATCATCACTTCTTCATTATGTTTAAAGTGATATTTCTCAACTAATTCTTTTGGTATTCTTAGCCCTAGGCTCAGACCCCACTTGGATATTTTTGCATTAAACCTCTTCATAGATCTATACTTCTCAGCAACATTATGCAACTGGCCCATGTCCAGAATTTCTTCTCCACACCTATTACACCTAAAATACTTGTATTCAAATCCTTCTGGAGTCTTAGCGGATAACTCTTTCATACCCCCCTTACATTCTGTACATCTTTTCATTTTGAATCACCTTTGGTCTCAATGGTAAATATTTTTATTTTTGTGCCAATTGCTTGGCCAACACAAATGACTGTAAACGTTTTATAATCTTTCATGAATTTTATGTTATGCTTTCCAAACCTCTCAATTTTTCCACCTTTTAAGGTTGCTTCAATCATATCGGGCGTTACATTTCTTTGCATTGCCCTTATAAATGCGTGCCTCTTTATTTCAAAGTCATACTGAGCTATGTCCATGATATCACTTAATAT
>JACQNA010000013.1 GCA_016203335.1 Candidatus Woesearchaeota archaeon | reverse complement strand
GTATGCTGACATCACCTTTTCCGGAGCAGGGATTGAGCCGTTGACATTGAGAAACATTCCCTCTGGCGCTGATCTGGGTGATATTGTATTGAATCAAGATCCTGGCATTGTCCAGGGCTACTTACAGCGCATCTCTGATACTGATGCGTTTATCCGGAATGTGCTGCGCCATGCGAACCTGCGGAATAACAATCTTGCAGCGCCAGAGCACCTGCGCACAACCGCTGAGATCACTGCTGTTGACCGCTCAAATGATTTAGGAGGCTTTGTTACTGTTCTCTTTGACACCACAACAACAGATGCTGTGATTGGCGTGTATGCAAACGTCACGAATAATCCAACAACTGCTTCTGTAGTGCGGGCAGTTCCGAGAGACTCGCTGCTCCGGATAGGAAACAGGTCAGCTGTTGACGTTCCTGCTGGCGCCGCCTCTCAGTACTACTGGGTGCAGTATGCGAATAGCCTGCACGGGCCAAACGTAGCTGTGCCGGTTGATAATTCTACTCCGCTGCGCGCTGACTTAAACGGGAATGGGCAGATTGATATCCTGGATATTGCGATTATCGCGCAGATATTTGCAACTTCTGCTGAGTATGATCCTGCTGCTGACCTGAACAATGATGGAGAGATTAATGTGCTGGATATTGCAGAAATTGCAACCGTGTTCGGCAGGAGCGTCGTGCGGGATCCGAATGAGGGGTATATCATTGGAGTGGTCAGGGATTCAGGTACTGGCAATCGTGTTATTCCTGGTGCTGTTACGCAGTTCGGCAGCGCGATAGATACTACGGATACCCAGGGAAGGTATTTACTGCGGCTTGGGCAGGGAAGCGCTCATGCATTAACAATTACCCATCCCAACTACCAAACCTGGCAAAGCGCAGTGTTTCCTGCAGGCAATACTGTGCTGGATGCGCGGCTTAGCCAGCTACCGCAGAATACTGCTCCCCACTATGCAGGCGGATTGCGAGATACCACGATAACTGCTGGCGATACCTTGCGGATTGGATTGCAGCGCTTCTTCAGCGATGCGGAGACTGCTGCAGATGCCCTGCAGTATGGGGCAAGTACGGATAAGCTCCTTGTTAATGGCGCTACTGCAGTATGGATGCCCACGCAGGCAGATACTTTACGGAATGTGCGGTTTACTGCAACTGATGCAGGCGGCTTGTCTGCAGAGTCAGATCCTATTCAGTTGGCTGCTGCACGGAGAAATACTGCTCCACAATACCTTGGCGGCTTGGCAGACAGGGTAGTGATGGCAGGGGATACCATGCGCTGGGATTTGACGCAGTTCTTTGCTGATGCGGAAACCGCAAAGGAGTTGCTACGGTATGCAGTGAATACCAGCAGGATAGCCCTCAATGGAGCTACTGCGCTCTGGATGCCTACTAAACCAGATACGCTTAAAGATGTCCGCTTTACTGCAACTGATGCTGAGAACTTGTCTGTATTGTCACCTCTGATTCAGTTACGCTCAACAGGCATCAATACTGCTGCGATTGCAGCACAGAGCTATTTTGAGGACAGCACAGCTACGTTTTCAGTACAGAATAGTTTCGTTCCGGTCGGGGTTGCAGTTGAGCGTTATGAGGCTGCCGGGTTTACGAATATTGCTGTTACGGTGAATCCCCAGGGCAGTGTGACGGTGAGGAGCAAGACCAGGGACTTTACTGGTACAGAAACCGGGGTGCTGCGGGCATACTATGGCAGTAAGCATGTTGAATTGCCTCTGGAGATTAGGATAATGCCGCTCTCTGATGTCCGGGCTACATTGATGAGCATTGTGGGAATAGCAGGAGCACCGGAGCAGCGCACCGCAGGGATTGTTGAGGCTGCTGGACAGCAGTATGCTACTGCTGGAACCATTGATCTGCAATTGCCGCCAGGGACGCATAATCTGCGGGTATACGGGACTGCAAACGGAGCAAGGAACACGTATGTGAACAGCATCTTTACACTGGCGAATGGTGAGGATTTCCGGATGGACACGGTGAGGGTCTGTACGCTGCCGGATACGGGGTGGGGGATGGACACCAGCCAGTACAAGGCGCTTATCAGGGAAGGAGCGACAGTGGGTGGGTATCTCAAGCCGTTTGATTATTCACAGATGCGATATCTATTCTTGAGGAAACACCCATCTTATCCAGCATTTACTGATGCAGAGCTTAATTTTATCATTAATGATATTCTCAAACAGAGAATATTCGCACGAACAGGGTTGAGTTATCCTATTCAGATTTTGGAACAAAATGATCCAATTCCGTTACCGGGGAAAAGATACGGTGTAGTATTAGTTGTAAAAGCTGACCGTTTTACGTACGGCACCAACGATTATACTGGTGACGGGATTAGAGATGAAGGATCGGTAACGCTAGGAGACATTGATGAGTTCAACGCGGATCCTATTATGGCAGAATTATGCGGCCCATTCATGCCCGAAGAAGTGAACACGAATTTCCCCTCTATATTTTATCGTACTAGTTTCTACAGCCAATTACAACGTGGTGACATGCCTATATTCCCATTTATGTTATCAATAGCAAGGATAATGCAAACAGGGTACGGAGGGGTGCATGTGGATAAGGCATTAGGAGTAAACTGATCTACTGTTTAGGAATAATATTAATAGGTGTTGCCGGACGATATGCAAAGTTCTGAGCTCCACCCTCTCCCCATGTAACTTTTCTGCACATTCTATAGAGTCCAAAAGTATGGAGTGCTTGCTTGATGCATTGGAGTTGAATTTTCGAGTCGCTTCTGATAATGTCCAGAACAGACTTGTCGCAGGTAGAAGTGCATGGGGGTTCGTCTTCGTACTGAACACAATGATTACCGATAATGGGATCGACACGCCAATACGTCCCCACCGGACAGCACACTCCCACATCGCTCGTCTTTATTTTATCCGGCGTCTGCGTGCTGCAGCGATAAGGTATCCCATCAACAGAAGCAGGACAATACCCTTCTGCACAGGGCAGGTTTGGATCGCCAACATAAGGAGAGCCGCGCAGGACATCTCTCCATTGCCCGCCATACACGCACCGCTTGCCCTGCACGTTCTGTCCTGGCGCATTCCAGTATTGAGGGGTGCTGCCAGGAAATCCCCGCACATCATTGTTGCTCCTGCAATACGTCCACTTCCCTTCATTGCAGATGGTATCGCAGCCGTCCCATTCATTGGGGCCAGAGCTGCTGGTGCAACTGCCCAGCCTTGCAGGATGGGTAGCGCCCTCGTTATAGCAGGTGTAGAGGTAGACGCACTGGTTGGGATGACAGATTGCCTGATCCCAGGTGCTCGTCACCACTGCTCCTGCGCCATCATGGTTGTAGGTAACCCCGCGCTTCAGGGAGCTTCCAGTCACTGTTTTGCCAAAGCAGCCGTTCATAGTAGCCATATCAAAAATGTCAATCACGCCGTTCATGTCCAGGTCAGCGATGGCTGAGCTGCCCTCTGCCCTGCTGCCAGTAGGGAAGCTTCCCAGAGTACCAATATCCTGGACCTCAACCTGCCCATCCATATTGAGGTCTGCATTGCTGCAGTCATTGCCGCAGCTATTGGTGACAGGAATGTTCTGTCCGCAGAACTTGCCGCAGGAGTTGAATGAGCCGCAGCCATCGGTTGTTGAGCAGTCCTGGCGGTAGGCGCCATTCGTTGCATCATTGTCTACATAGCAGTTGGTGGCAAGGCTGGAGAAGGCTAACGGAAGGGAGAGTAGAGAAAGCAGGGCAATAAGAAGACCGATACCTCTTTTCATAAGCATGTTCAGGATACTGGTGTTTTTAAAGATTTCGATAAGCCGGGCTTCCCTGAAAATCTCTTCGAGGTTGCCGTCGGCTCGGCT
>JACQNA010000012.1 GCA_016203335.1 Candidatus Woesearchaeota archaeon | reverse complement strand
ATTCTTGGAGTATTGGCTGGTGGGTTTATATAATTTGTTATGGAGCAAGTGGGAATATTTTTATGTGAAGTATACGGCAAAACAAGCCCCGCCACTACCAAGAGATTACTGGATATTATGATTGACAGTGAAAACTTAATTGTGTGTAATTATTTCTTATCCGCAATCCCTGTCCATGCACCCACTGCAGTCCGCTCCAAAGTCAGCAGGGCAAACACTGTCAGCGGCGCCGCAATAATAGTTTATGTTCTCCACTTCTATGCCGCCGCAATGGTTTACGGCATTCCGGGCTGCAATGATGGCCACGGCAATGATAATAATGGCAATGAGCAGCCCAACAAGGTATTCTTTTTGTTTTGGTTTCATGGGTTAGCCTCCACCGCAATCGATGTCCGTGCAGCTGCTGCAGTCCGCGCCAAAGGAAGAGGGGCAGACATTATCAGCAACGCCGCAGTAGTATTGCGCACTGTCCACCTCAATGCCGCCGCACTGTACGCAGCCCGGCGGGTTTGCGCTTGGGTTGTAGTATTGTCCTGGTGCGCAGTTGGTACAGATCGGGCAGCTGCCGTCGCACTGGTAGACACCGTTGCAGCTGTTGCAGGTTTGTCCTGCGGTTGAAACACAGCAGTTGACTGTTGACTCGCAGCCGTTGCTCCAGCTTCCGTCGCAGTTGTAATAGCCAGCAGCACATCTGCAGCTGCTGGGATAGGGATTGCAGGAGGTGCTGCACTGTCCGGAGCCGGAGCAGGCATACTGGCAGGAGCAGCTTCCGTAGGCAGTATTTGGCGGGTTAACAGTATAGGTTCCGCAGCTGCTGGTGCAGACCTCGGTGCAGGCATCAGCATCGCAGTTGCCGCAGTAGCTTGAGGCATAGATGTCGCTGCAGCCTGCTGCAAAGCTTGACGGATCGCAGTCGTTGGCGCAGGAGCTCGGGCTGCCGTAGCTGCCGCGGCAGAAAACGCTTGAGACATACCACGTGTCGCTCTGAGAAGCGCTTCCCCAGGAGAGCCCGGTTGCCCTGTTAAATATAGGGTAGGAGCGCGTTCGAGGCGGATTAACATACCTTTCATAATCGTTGTAAGCGGAATCCGCATATGCATATCCCCTGCTGTAGCAGAAATAGTTGGCATTTGCCACTGACCCTCCATAATTCGGATTTGTGGCAAGCAGATAGCCATTCGCGGTCGGCGGGTTGAATGCCAGGAATGCATAATCATTATTCATCCACGTCTTGCCATCACAGTCAAAGTCCGGCTCTGCGCCAGTCCATCCCAACCTGTTCACATCTGTCCATCCGAGCTCCCGCGCCTGACCAGGATGGAAGCGGGCATCATGGTCATTGCAGTCTCCCTGCGGAACACCGTAGCCGTCGCCGTCGCTGTCCACATAGTCATAGACCCAATCGTCTTTTCTGCAGGTTATGGAGGTGAAGTAATCCCAAGGGTTGCGGATGTTATCGCAGGTATAGTAGCTTGTCGAGATGCTGCCGCTGCCAAATGTCCTGTCATAGGAGATGTAATCAGTCTGCCCTTTGTCCTGGCAGTAGGATGTTGCATAAGGCTCATTGGGCTGGAATTTCATCCCGCATCTGTTTACCGGATTATCATACCTGGTCTGCCCGGTGGTCCGCCAGATCCATGCCTTGCCATCACAGTTGGTGTCTGTGGTAGTGCCCACTGGCTCTGCTGATGCTCCTGGATATGCATTGGGATCATTGTCATTGCAGTCATTGCCGCCGCTGCACTGGGTGTTGAGGTAGCCGTCATTGTCCTGGTCGCGGGCAGCGCAGGTGGAGCCGGAGATGCAGTATGCTGATGAGCCTGGCCGGTCATTGGGATCATTGTCATTGCAGTCATTGCCTCCTGAAGTGCAGGTTGTTGGCGCGCCTTTTACGGTCATCAGCGCATCGCAGTAGTTATCATTGTCATCATCGCAGCCGTCATCAACGCCCAGTGCACAATTATTGTCCAGGTTGTCGCATGTTTCCCTGAGCCCGGGATTGATGTTATTGTTGTTGTCATTGCAGTCCTGCGGCAGGAGATAGCCATCGTTGTCGGTATCTGTCGTGGGATTACAGTCGTTATTGATCCCCGGATTTGCCAGGGTGTCCGGCACCCCGGGATTCATGTTCGGATTATTGTCATTGCAGTCCGCATCAGTGTAGCCGTCATTGTCAATGTCAGTGGAGGGATCGCAGTCATTGTCCACGCCGGGATTTGCAATCGTGTCCTGCGCACCGGGATTGACGGCAGCAGTATTGTCATTGCAGTCATTGAACGTGTAGCCATCATTGTCAATGTCAGTCGCTGGATTGCAGTCATTGTCCACGCCGGCATTTGCAGGAGTCTCTGCAGCGCCAGGATGAATGGATGCCCTTGTCGTTGCGGAGCAGCCGGGCATGGGCTCGCTGCCTGCATCGCAGCAGTCAGCTGAGGGAGATACGCAGCCTGCAGTGCCTCCTGCCGGGCCATAGCCGTCGCCGTCATCATCACGGCAGGGCTCTCCAATCTCAAAGCTGCCTGTCGGAGAAGTGGAGCTGATCGCTGATCCGCCGACAAAGTCCCGGTACAAGACGGCAAACGATGCGCTCATGCGCTTGTTTTGGCATGCAGAAGGAATGCCGGGAAATGCCCATGTTGCGGTGCAGGGGGAGGATGTGCAGAGGATTGATGCCCCGCTGATGCCGCCAGAGGCTGCTCCGTTCTGCTCAAAGATGCATGCCTGGTTAGTGAGGTCATCAGCATCAACCTGGATTGCTGATGTGTCCGGGCAATCACCATCATATACTGCAGCGATCGTGAGTGTTTCGCCGAATTCGCAGCCGGACTTTACCCCTCCTGCGCAGTTCGGGGTAACTGCAGCAGAAAGCAGATTGCAGGGGATGCAGGCATTGTCAACGCCATCGCAGTCCTCATCCAGCTCATTGCCGCAGATTTCCGGTGGAGAAGGGAAGCCAGGCAGGCAGCTTGCGGTGCATTGATCGGGAAAGCCGTCGCAATCCTCGTCAAAGGTGTTGCCGCAGACCTCGCAGCCCATGCCAGAGCCGGAATCACTGAGTGTGCATGAGGGGGCAAGGCAGCTTTCTACTATGCCGTCGCAGTTCTCATCAACGGCATTGCCGCAAATCTCATTTCCCTGGCAGGAGCTGAAATCAGTGAAGCCGGAGCAGGTCTGGCCCGGAGGAAGGCGGGCATTGTTAGGGTAGGTGCCGGAGATGCAAGAATCAATAACACCATCGCAGTTCTCATCAATGCTATTGCCGCAGAGCTCATCTCCGATATAGCCCTGGGCGCATGAGGGAGAGCAGGCATCATCCCTGCCGTCGCAGTTCTCATCCCCGCCATTATTGCAGATCTCCACGCCCCGGTTTGTCGGAGTGCAGTCAGAGGGGGAGCAAACAGCGTCAGCGCCGTTGCAGTCCTCATCAATGCTGTTTCCGCAAATGTCCACTCCGCCATTCCTCGGCTGGCAGTTCGGGGTGAATGCGCTGCTGCAGATGCTGTCGCTGCCGTCGCAGTTCTCATCAATGGTATTCCCGCAGATGTCGATGGCGCTGTTGGTAGGGGTACAGCCGTTCTTGCAGACAGCGATATTGTCGTTGCAGTCCTCGTCAATGGTGTTGCCGCATACTTCCTCTCCATAATAGGGGCAGCTGCAGGCAGCGCCTTGCTGTCCTTTGCCGCCGATCCCCCGCTCCTGGCCCGCATAAATGTAAATACCGGAGAACGAATAACAGGAGGCTGGATTGCTCAAGGCAAGCGTATAGGACACTTCAGATACCTGTGTAGAATCAATGGTCCAGTTTACCGTGCCTTTGTTCTCGTCGCAGATGCCGTTATTGGAAACCGTATTGCAGTCAAAGAGGGCAGTGGGAAAGCGTTCTGCGATCTTCACGGTGTTGCAGCTGCCTGCTGAGTTAATCGTGAGGCGCACCAGGGTAGTGCTGGTGATGCTTCCTGGCAGGGTTCTGGTAATGGTGATGAAATTCGGCGCATCGCCATTGCAGCAGTCCTGGTCAATGTTGTCATTCGGCACGTCAAAGGCAAAGGGGTGGCTTGTCGGGTCATTAGGCAGGCAGTCATTTCCCCCGGTACAGCCGCAGATGTTCTCTGGCGGCGCTCCTGCATAATAGGTATCGCCATCATCATCGCCTCCGCAGATGGCAGGCAGGATAGTGAGCTGGCCTGATCCGCCGGTAATCGGCTGTCCGAGGTTCGCCTGCTCATCATAGTAGGTGCCATCGAAGACAGCAGCACTCTGCCCGGGTGCATTGGCGACAAAGAACTGCAGCATCCGCGGGGCGTTTTGCGCCACTGCGCTGCAGATTACCTGGCTGTTGCCGGGCTGGATAGCGCATTCCTGGAGCGCATCTCCCCCTAATCCAGTATAGCTCCATCCCGCGAGATTGGCGAGATTGTCCTGCACATCGTAGCCAAAGCCAGGAGCAGTGATGGAGATGTTATAATACCGGTCTTCGCAGAGCGTATTAGATGCGGCAAAGGGAAAGATGCGGACTGCTGCAGCAGAAACAGGAGGGATAAGGAACACGCTAAGCAGTACTAAGAAAAGTAATGGCGGCGTGCGGGAGATTATGGACGATATGGATAACGGCGTGGATAACATGGCATCATCTCTCATGGGATAGTAAAGCACTCCGGAATGGTCGGGCATGACGGCTCTGCTTCCTTGTATGGATCCAGATAGCGCTGGTTGAGGTACGGATCTGCTCCTTGATCCGAGCCCAAATCAAATGCGCAGGACATCAGCTGGCCAGTGGGAATAACCGGGCAGCCTGCCTTGCAGTCATATACTGTGAATATCCTTCTCTGCGAAACCAGCATATTTAACTCTTGCGGTGCGAGCTGGCAGTCCTCATTGCAGTCAGCTGGAAAATTGCAGGCAGGGCAGGTAGTGAGGTCGCAGTTTGCCCTGTTCCAGCGGCACTCGGCAAGGCTCCCTGGCGGATTGCAGGTGACGACTGCTTCCTGGGAGGCTGTGCAGCCCAAGCCGCCACAGGTTGTGGTTGGGTTCACCTCTGGCTCACATTGCTCATCAATATCGATAGTTCCGTCGCCGCAGCGGGGGGCATCCGGCTGCTCCGGGATGCATGCAGAGAGCATGCAGTTCAGCCCGCTTGCGCAGTCACTGGTAAAGTCGCAGGCGTTGCCTGCATTTCCCTTGGTGCTGCGGCAGCTGCCCTGGCTGATGTCGCAGTAATAGCCCGGGCCGCATTCAAATTTCCCAGTGGCGTCATTGGTGCAGGGATTGTTTTCGCAGGTATTTGTCGGATAGCAGCGCGACTCTCCCTCATTGAACTGCAGGCAGGAGAGTCCAGTATCGCAGTCAGTATCAGAATCGCACCGCCTCGGAAGCTCAAGGGTAGTATCTTTGCAGGATCCTGCAATGCACACCGAGGCAGCACCGCAGTCTTTCGGCTGGGTGCAGCGGGAGCCTTCGGGCTGAGCTCTCTGCTGCTGGCACGCACCCTGGATGCAGGCAAACCCTCCCTGGCAGTCATTGTCCAGCTCACAGAGAGTTCCTGCTGTTCCCTCAGTGCTTATACAGGCCTGGTAGTCCGGAATTCCTGGATTCAGCTGGCAGACCGATCCTGCACCGCAGACAAACTGATTCATGCAGACATTTCTGCAGCTGCCGCTCCTGCACCGATAGCCAGGAGAGCATTCAGCATCATTCTGGCATGAGGAGCCTCCTGCATATTTGCAGTATGAGGCAAAGCAGAAGCCGGCCTTTTCCTCGTACTCGGGATGGGAGATAATGGTACATGTTCCTAAGGTACAGTCATTGTCAAATCCGCACCGGTCTCCAGGCGTTCCATCACTGGGGATGCACTCCTCTGCCTCGCACACAAAGCCCGCGCCGCAGTCTGATTCTTTTTTGCAGGGCTCGCCCTGATACTTGTCAAAGCAGATCTGGTCAGTGGTTGAGCAGAAGCTCCCTTTTTTGCACTGGCTGTTGAGGTTGCAGGGCTGGCCAGGCTCTCCCTTGGAGAAGATGCAGACCCCTGCATTAGCAAATGGAGGGCCCTCCCGCAAATCATGCCTGAAGCAGAGATTGTTTGTTCCGCATTTTTCCTCATGCGAGCCTGGAGCAGCTGGATCGCAAAGCTTTATGGGCTCTTGTATCCATGCGCTCAGGATGATGGTGTACGGTCCCCAGTAAACAATGCTTCCCCGGTAGCTGCCGAAGATGACCTTCCGGCTGGGAAAGACACTCCTGAGGTTGCCGGTGTACGGCGATATGAGTGGATAGACAAGTGTGGAGCTTGGGCCGTCCTGCAGGACAAGGGAGAAGTTTGCCCGCTCGGAAACCAGCTTTGGGGCAACAACAACAGCTTCCACCATCTGCCGCGCGAAAGCAATCTTGCTTCCATCGCCAGTATCCCTGGCGTAAAACTCGCCGATGGCTTCGAGCAGGGTGAGGTTCTTGTTTTTGAGATTGTCATAGGCGGCCTGCAGCTGAGGGGATGAGCATACCGGGGTGCAGAGCTCAGCGAAACGTGTAGTGGAAAGCAGCTCCATGATGTCTGTGGAGGCGCGCTCAATCAGGATGTCATCTGCAGTGCCGAGAAAGTTGGTCGTAATCAGGAAGTAGCCGATGACTAATATCACTGCTGCAATCAGCGCATCCAGCATGAGGTAGTAGCCTTTGCTATGCATGCTCTTTCCCGCAGATTAAGACGTGCAGCTCTGCGAGCTGGAATTGCTGCCGTGCATCCTGGCGGATCACTGGCTTGCGGAACTCCCGGGCATAGAGATAGGGCAGCTTGCACTCCGGCGCTGCCTTGCCGCGCTCGGATACTGCGTTGCAGCCCCATGCTCCCTCAACAAGAATCTTGGGGTTGGCTGGGCGCTCACCAATGCCTGTCCTGCCCGAGACCGGGATGATATTGCCGCTGGTGTTGGTGAAGAAGATGCAGACATCAGCAATGACACTTGGGCTGATTAAAGAGCCAAGGATGAGGCTTTTGAAGAAGGTGTAATTGTCCTGCTCCGGGAACCGGGCAATCGCTGTTAGCTGCTCCTCCTGGATCCTGCTGCCGTTGAGGAACGAGAGCTTGTCCTGATGGTCCCGGTCATAGGCAGCAGTGGCAGCAATGATGTTGTTGAACAGGAATTCGCTCTCCAGGGGAAAGGGGTCCTGCCCCTCTGGCTGGATGGTGCGGAGATTCGCGTAAAAGACAGCAATCGCCACCAGAAAGATGACTGAGCCGATAATCGCGTCTGTGCTGAACAGCTGCCCCTCTTTTGCCATAACACCCTCTTTTAGGGGATTGCGGGAATTTTGGTTTATAAATGTTGCCCTTTCGGGGAGCGAAAATTAACACGGCCATCAGCACCAACATTTATACATCCAAGATATAATCTGGTAGAACATAATGAATTATCTCAAAACAGAATACGGAGATCATCTGTACGTGATTTTTCGTATAGGTATCGGCGCATTATTTTTCCTGTACGGCGTGCAGAAGCTGTTCGGTCTATGGGGTATGCCCGGCGGGCCTGCCGCATTCGGGACTTTAGCCTGGTATGCCGGCGCAGCGGAGTTCCTGATTGGGTTAGCATTGATTTTTGGTGTCTTGACGCGCCTTGCATCGTTGTTTGGTGCTATCGAGATGATCGTGGCATACCTAACACTCGTTTCAATGGCTGGATGGAATCCTATGGCCAATCAGGGATCGCCTGCGCTGATATTTATGCTTGCATTCCTGGTCACCCTTGCGTATGGCGCGGGAAAAGCGGGTTTGGAGCAGGCTGTCTTTGGAAAAGAGCTCTTTTGAGCGCTGCCGGCAGCTGATACGTATTTCTATCTGGCGGGCTCTGGAGAGAATAAAGGGAAGCGCTATCTCATAAGCGATAGGCGCAGGCTATGTCCAATAAGTTTTTTGATGGTTAATCCCTCCCGTGATTGTACCATTCCCTAAACAGATGCACAAACACATTAATCATTTGTCCTGAAACGTTCTTTTTTCTTAAGCTTTGTATGCTTTCTCTTACTAATTCAACAAATTCAGGCCTGTTTGCAAATTCAAAATCCATATACTCATAGCCCTCTAACATGCCATCGACCAGTCCATCATGTATTTTATTGTCTAAAGCATTGAATACGGTGATGGCCCATTCATAAGTTATTCCAGCATCAATCTCCCTGGAGAATATCTTGTTCATGCCTCTCTGCATACGCTTGAGAAGCTTTTTTTCTCCTGAATCCATAGTTCGGATGATATGCTCTCCTTTAACCAATGCCAAGAATAAAGTATGGAAATCTTCTACTTGCCCTACCTTTTTTATTATTTCAAGCTCAAGCTCCAATTGCTGCTTCAGGTGAGAAATCAGCTTTTCGGCATCTTTTGATCCTGCAAATAATTTATTGATGATGTGCATCTGGGATTTCAAACAGGAATGCAGTTGATGCAATAGGTTATATGCATATTCATATTTTGTTTTAGCATATCCCAAGCAATGCTCCAGCCTATGCACTCTTTTTATCCTCTCGGAATGCCCCATCGCCTCTAAATCATATATCAGTTCTGATTCTTCCTTTTCTTCACCAGAGATATCTACTAATTCTAAATCTAATAATCTTTTTAATTCTTGTAGATTATCTAGGAAATCGGCCTCTAAACGAGTCCACATATGCTCAATAATCTCTTTTTTTCT
>JACQNA010000011.1 GCA_016203335.1 Candidatus Woesearchaeota archaeon | reverse complement strand
GTCTACGAAGCCGTCTATGACGGGCCAACTATTCTTCAGAAAAAAGAGATAGAATCTGCATCATTTATGACCATCAGAACGTTGAAAGAATTATTAAAAAAGGAAAAATTTCGTCCACCCGCCGTAAAAATATTCAAGGAGTATCTCAAACGATACCATGACTAAATTCACCTCAGACATCGTGATTGGCCTGGAAATCCATGCCAATACCGCCAGCAGGACCAAGCTCTTCTGCAGCTGCCCAAATACGCCAAGCAGCATCCCCAATTCGCAGACCTGCCCCACTTGTTTGGGCATGCCGGGAAGCAAGCCAGTGCTCAACAAGCTTTGTGTGGAACAAGCCCTGCAGCTCTGCCTGGCGCTGGACTGCACCATTGCGAAGCAGCTGGTATTCTCGCGGAAATCCTACTTCTACCCTGACCTGGCAAAGAACTACCAGATCACGCAGTACGAGCTTCCCCTGGGCCAGAAAGGAAAGCTTACCCTGGGCTCAGGCAAAGAGATCGGCATTATCCGCGTCCATCTGGAAGAGGATCCTGCTGCATTAATTCACCCAGGCAGCATCCACAGCTCTTCGTATGTCCTCATTGACTACAACAGGTCAGGAACGCCGCTGCTGGAGATCGTCACCGAGCCAGCCATGACATCGCCAGAGGAAGCGCGGGAATTCATGAATGCGCTCATCACCGTACTGCAATACCTGGAAATCTTTGATGTGGACACCTGCATCATTAAGGCAGACGCCAATATCTCCATCAGGGAATCAGGCTATGTCCGTGCAGAGGTAAAGAACATTACTGGCTTCAAGGAAATCGAGCGCGCATTGTTCTACGAGGTGGACCGCCAGAAGCACGATGTTGCCGAGGGCGGGCAGATCATCGCGGAAACCCGGGGATGGGATGCAGAAAAAGGGATTACCTACACCCTCCGCACCAAGGAAAGCGAGGAGGATTATGGCTATATCATTGATCCCGACCTGGTTCCGGTGGAAATCTCCCCGCAATGGGCAGCAAGGCTGAAGGCAGCCCTGCCCGAGCTCGCCCAGGACAAGGTCCGGCGCTTCATCAAGGAGCACAAGATCAGCCCGGCTGATGCCGGTGTGCTTGCCCAGGAAAAGCTCCTTGCCGAGCTTTTCGAGAAGGTCGCTGCCAAAATCTCGCCGCAGCTTGCTGCCAGATGGCTCCGCCGCGAGCTGGTCCGGGTGCTGAACTACCACAAGAAGACCATGAAAGAGCTGCGGATGGATGAATCCCATATCATTGACTTGCTTTCCCTGGTGGAGAAAAAGAAGATCACCGAAGCGACTGCTCAGCGCATCATGGAGCAGCTCATGGAAAAGCCCTTTGATGTGGCAGCGCACGTCAAGCGGGAGAATCTGGAGCTGGTTGCCGATGCCGGGCAGCTCGATGCATTATGCAGGGAAGCAATCCGGGAGAACCAGAAAGCCGTGGACGACTACAAGAACGGGGAGGAGAAGGCGCTGCATTTCCTGATGGGCATCGTGATGAAAAAGAGCAAGGGCAGGGCATCCCCAAGGGAAGTGGTAAAGATTCTCAAAACCCTGGTTCGGTAGAGCACAATCTTTAAAAACTCACCGCCTCTCTGCCCCTTATGCTCAAGCGCACAGCCACCTGCGGGGAACTCGCCAAGAAAGATATCAAGAAAGAGGTTATTCTCAACGGCTGGGTGCACTCGAGAAGGGACCATGGCGGCATTATCTTTGTTGATGTGCGGGACAGGTACGGCATCACGCAACTCGTGTTCGACCCAAAACATAACAAGGAAGCGCATGCAGCTGCAGAGAAATTCGGCAGGGAATATGTGATTGCGGCAAAAGGAGTAGTCCGCTATCGGGGAAAGGGGCTGGAGAATCCCAAGCTCCGGACCGGAGATATTGAGGTGATCGTTTCCCAGACAGAAATCCTCAACAAGTCAGAGACCCCTCCCCTGGAGATTGATGACCAGAAAGAAGCAGGAGAGGATGTCAGGCTGCAATACCGCTATCTTGACCTGCGCAGGCCGATCATGCAGCAGCGCCTGCAGCTCCGCCATCATGCGATCCAGGCAGCCCGCGGCTACCTCAACAGCCAGGGCTTTATCGAGATCCAGACGCCGATGCTGGTCCGCCCGACTCCAGAAGGAGCCCGGGATTACATCGTGCCGAGCAGGGTCAACATGGGAAAGTTCTACGCGCTCCCCCAAAGCCCGCAGCTGTACAAGCAGATCCTCATGATCGCAGGCTTTGACAAATACTACCAGCTTCCCGCCATCTGCCTGCGGGACGAAGACCTGCGCACGGACCGCCAGCCCGAGCATACCCAGATGGACCTGGAGATGTCTTTTGTTACCGAGGATGATATTTTTGCCGTGATTGAGGGGATGGTGAAGCAGGTGATGAAACAGGCCATCGCTCTTGAGATCAAAACGCCGTTCCAGCGGATGACGTATGCCGAATCAATGGAGAAATACGGCAGCGACAAGCCAGACCTTCGTTTCGGATTGGAGATTGTTGACGTCACTACTATCGCCCACCGCTCGGACTTCCAGATATTCAAGAAATCAGCAATGGTCAAATGCCTGCCTGTTCCTCATGACTTCAGCAGGAATGAGCTTGATAAGCTCACCAGCTGGGCGATCAGCCAGGGCAGCAAGGGCCTGGCATGGGCGCGCGTCGCTGATGCATTAGAAAGCTCCATCACCAAATATTTCCCTGAGCCGATGCAGAAGGAGCTCATCAAGGCAGTGCAGGCAAAGAAAGGCCACACCTTATTTTTCATGGCAGGCGGCAAGGAGATCTATCCGCTGCTCGCCAAGCTTCGCACCAAGCTGGCAGAAGACCTCAGCCTTATCAAGAAAGAATTCAGGTTCTGCTGGATCACTGATTTTCCCATGTTTGAGTGGAGCGAGGAGCTTCAGAAATGGGAGCCCATGCACCACATCTTTACTGCCCCAAAAGAAGAGCACATCCAGTTCCTGGAAAGCGACCCCGGCAAGGTGCACGGCAGATTATACGATCTCACGCTCAACGGATTAGAGCTCCTTTCCGGTAGCATCCGGATCAATAAGCCTGAGCTGCAGGAGCGCGTGATGAAGGTGATTGGCCTGGCAAAGGAAGAGGCGTACCGGAGATTCGGCTTTCTCCTGGAAGCATATCGGTATGGCGGCCCCCCGCACGGCGGCGTTGGCTTTGGCTTTGACCGCTTTGTTGCCATCCTCGCGGGCGTGCCAGGCAACGATATCCGGGAAGTGATTGCCTTTCCCAAGAACAAGGCAGCGCAGTGCCCCATGGACGGCAGCCCTGCTGATGTTGATCCCATCCAGCTCAAGGAAGCGCATATCAAGCTGGATGTGGTGAAGCGGTCATGAGATATTCGCTCATTTGCTTTGATATGGACGGGGTGCTCTTCTCTTCCCCGAACTTCTGGCTCGGGCTCCACAAGCGCCTCGGCACCTATGCAGAGGGGAAAAGGCTCACCGAGCAGTACCTCCATACTGACTACCAGAAGCTGGTTGAGGAAGTCGTCGGCAGGCTTTGGAAAGGAAAAGATGCTGCACCGTATTTTGCCTTAATCAAAGAATCCCGCTACATCTGGGGTGCGCGGGAGACTCTTGCTGCCGTCAAGAAGCTCGGCATCCCGACTGCAATTATCACCTCGGGCCCAAAAGACCTGGCACTGCGCGCGCAGAAAGAGCTGGGCGTTGATTACATCTTTGCCAACGAGCTCGTCGTCAAAAACAGCATCATCACCGGAGAATTCCGCTGGCCGATAGGAGACGGCACAAAAGAAAAGGTTGCAGTGCTCCGGGATCTGTGCGCCAAGCTCCATCTCACGCCGGCTGATGTTGCCTATGTCGGCGACCACCAGAACGATCTTGGCGTCTTCAGCATCGTCGGTCTGGCGATTGCATTCTGCAGCGGGAACGCTGAACTGCGGAAAAAAGCGCATGCCACTATTGATGAGCCTGATCTCCGGCTGATCCTGCCGTATCTTGAGTAATGCCGAGCACCTGCCTTGCTGTCCGGACTACCCGCTGCTCAAAATCAGCCCTGCTCTCGCCCTCATTTTTCTCCAGGGACAGCTCATGCAGCAGTTGCTTCATCATGCCCGGCTCATCCTCCCACAGCAGCACCTGGCCCGCATGCTCTGCCATCAGCCGCTCCTCAACAGCCTCGATGCCCTGCTCAGCCACCCTGACCTCGGCAAATTCTTTGGAGGTGAGCAGCGACGCGCTTTTCATCACGAAATATGCTCCCCTCTGGTACAGCTCCCGAAACACCTCGCGGAAATCAAGATCGCTGACCTTGCCGTCCAGGCAGCCCTTCAGCCGGATCGTCACCAGAGTATTGTTCCACGCCTGCTTCTTTGCTATCTCCATCATCGCTTCCTGCACCGCCTCTGGCTTCTTCTGCTCGCAGTTGAGGGAGAATGAATGGATGTTCACGACCCTGACATGCTCAAATGAGATCTTTCCGTCGTTGTACAGGTAAAATCCCCCTCCCTGCAGCTTCTCCACCTCGGCAAAGCTGTTGGGGAACAACGGCCCGGGATAGACGATGTTCTTGTACCCCTCCAGCTCCGCATGGCGGACAATGTGCACATGCCCTCCTGCATAATAATCAAATCCCTTGGGAAGGAACGAGGCAGGATACGCCAGCATCAGCTCCAGCTCCTTGGGCTTGAGCTCGCTGAGCGCGGTATGGAACATGAATATCTTGAATCCCGGCTCCTGCTCCAGCGCCAGGGTATCCAGCGCCTCATAATAGCTTCTTTCCAGCATGCCTTTTTTTCCCAGGATGCCGGTGATTTTTGCCCCTGTTTTCTGGTCGATGGTAAAGCGGAGCACGATCTTTCCTTCTTTCACCTCCCCTTTCATCACATTGGTGAGCAGCTCTGCCTCTTCCAGCACATCGAGCATGGTCTTCCCGGAGGGGGAGAAGTCATGGCTGCCGGGAATAATGTACACTGGGATGCCGCGCCGCTTGAGCTGCTTCAGGGATACTACAACCGATTTCAGCTTGTCAATCGCAGGCAGCGACGTATTGAACAGGTCGCCGGCAATGAGCAGGAAATCTATCTTCTGCTCCATCACCATCGAGACAGCCCGCTGGAACGACCTGATGGAGAGCTCCCGCATCTGCTCATCCTTCCACCCCCCGATGTGGCAGTCTGCAAAGTGTGCGAACCTCATCATCAGGAAGAATTCCACAAGCTATTTAAAGATTGTTCCACTAGAGAAGGATATGAAATGCGAATTATGCCATGAGCAGATCCAGGAAACCTTCCTCAAGAAGCTGCTCGGAACAGTCATGAAAGACGAGAAAGGGAAGAAGCATTACGTCTGCCGGCGCTGCCAGCAGGAAAACCAAGATAAACCGAAGATATTGGCAAGGCTATAACGCCCTTGTAGCTCAGCGGTAGAGCGGCGCTCTCGTAAAGCGCAGGTCGGGAGTTCAACCCTCCCCAGGGGCTTTCCATGACCAAGATATTTCAAGCAAAAGACAAGACTGGAAGAGAGATTTACCTCACCGATGAGCGGTGGCGGCATATCCTCAAGCATCCTGAAATGTCCAATCAGATGGAGCAGATTAAAGATGCTTTGTTATTTCCTGACGCTATTACTAAAGTGTCATACGACGCCAACCTGCGATTCTACTATCGGCATGACAAGAGCAGGAGAGAATACCTTTTTGTTTCCGTTAAATATTTAAACGGCGAAGGATTCATTATTACCAGCTTTTACACGGACAGGATACGATGAACAACGAACTCAACATTTACTATGACGAGGAGGGCGATTTTATCGAGTTCAATATAGGGGAGTATGCAGAAGGCTATTTTAAAAATATAGGCGAGGGCGTCTTCGAGAGAGTCGACAAAAAGACAAATAAAATCACCGGAATAGCGATCCACGGGTTCCGGAACAGGACGAAGGGGCTCAAAGGAGCGAAGGTGTCTTTACCGATCAAATTTGAACTCTCGGCAAGTGCGTAATCCTCTGCCTATGCGATCCGTCACTCGCCCTGTTCCCTTTCTGGCTTTATTCGCTAAATCTGCACCGCCCGGACATGCAGGGGTATAAATCTCCGTAGCTTCTTCTCATACGCAATGAACTTCAGGTTCCTGACCTTCAGCAGCTCCAGGTCATCATAATCGCTGATGAAGATGCCGACGCTCTTTGGCTGCAGCTGCCGTATAGCCTCGTCGGCAATCTTTTTCTTATCCTTTCCGCTCGCGACCACAATCTTCCATCCAGAGATAATGCCCTTTTTATCCCTTTCGCCGGCTGCTTCCTCTCTTGCATCTCTAACCCGTAATGTTTATATAGTATTGTCTATCAGGACATTCCGAGAGGTGGTCACATGAAGAATTCTACCAAGACAGAGCTCATTAACCGGCTGCATCGCTCGCTCAGCACCGATGTCATCAACGAGATGATTGCAGACATCAGAAAGAACAGCGGGCAGGATTTCCTGTATGTCCTGGAGCGCGCGCTGGAAGGCAGGAAATCCTTCATGAAGCGGAATATGATCCAGAATTACCTTGCTGGCGGGATTCAGCTGAAGCGCGTGGAAGCAGGAAGGAAGTTTAAGGTCACTCCGGTGAGATAACTGTTTCTTTTTCTCTTTTTATTAGCTTCTCACTCATACCGCAGCGCGTCCACTGGCTGCTGTCTTGCCGCCTGCACTGCCGGCAACATTCCAGAGGCCATCCCCACGCCCGCAGCAAACACCAGCGCGCCAGCAATGAGGTACCAGGGGAAATAGATCTTCAGAAATGAGTTTCCGGTCACTGCCAGGAGCAGCTCAATGCCTTTGCTCACCGCGATGCCCATGGCAATTCCTATGCTCCCCCCCGCCATGCCGAGCAGCCCGGACTCAATGAGGAATATCTTTGTGATGTCGCTGTTTCTCGCGCCGATCGCCTTCATAATGCCGATCTCCCGTGTCCGCTCCAGCACTGCAGTATACATCGTATTCATGATGCCGATCCCGCCCACCACCAGGGAAATGGCTGCAACGCCGATCAGGAACACCTGCACGATAAGGATAATGTTCCCGAATGATGCAATCAGCTCCGTAGCAGTCTGCACGCGGAAATCTTCTTTCCCTTCCTCGACATTCCGGTGCTTCCGCAGCTCTTTTTCAATGGCGATGCCCACGATAGTAGGATCAGCGTTTGGCGCGCTCTGCGCGACAATCGCGCTGACCTCCTCTCCAGCGCTGGCAAGGCCGCGCAGCGTTTCCAGGGGCATGGTCAGGATGCGGTCGTCTCCTGTATTGCCGATAGTCTTGTAGAACCCCACAACCTCAAACTCCGCATCATTAATCAGCAGCCTGTCCCGCAGCCGGATATTGGGCTGGAAGAGATTTGCAGTAAGAAACTGGTTCCCCAGCACTACCTTGCGCTGGTCTCCCTTCCGGATATCCCTTCCCTGCGCAATCTCCAGGTTTGCAAAGCTGTCCACCAGATGCTTCTGCTCATCTGTCGGCAGCCCCATGAGCATAAAATACCTTACCTGGTCATGGAACTCCACTCTCCCTGGCTTCAGCAGGTAGCCCGCGACATTGATAACCCCTTTCGCTCCCTCAACAGCAGCAACATCGTTATCATCAAGCTTTACTGTAGTAACAGAGCTTCCCGGCGGCCCATACTCGCCCTTGGGCTGCACAAACAGCTTGTCAACACCAAGTTTGCTGAACTGCTCGTCAATCGAGCGCTGCAGCCCCTGCCCCAGGCTCACCAGGGCAACAACCGCTGCAATCCCGATGAAGATGCCGAGCATGGTCAGCCAGCTGCGCAGCCCTCTTCTCCTCAGGTTTCGGATGCTAAACTGGATATGCTGCGAGAGCTCCTTCATTCCCGCATCGCCTCCACCGGATTCAACAATGCTGCCTGTCTTGCGGGCAGCAACCCGGAGAGCGTGCCCACGACAAAGGAAAACAGCACGCTGCCCACAACCAGCCCCAGGCTGATTTCTGCCCGGAGAAGATCAGTGCCCAGCAGGGAAGAGCCAACCAGCGTCACTGCTTTCCCAAACCCTGCTCCAAGCAGAATGCCTGTGCCTCCCCCTACCGCACCAAGCAAGCCCGATTCCACAACAAAGAGCAGCAGGATATGGCGGTTGCGCGCCCCGACTGCCTTCATGATCCCGATCTCCCGCTTCCGCTCCAAAACAGCAGTATACATAGTGTTCATGATGCCGATCCCGCCCACCACCAGCGAGATGGCTGCAATTCCCACCACCACTGCTTGTACCACCGTCAGGATGCTGTTGACCGTGGAGATTGCCTCCAGCGGCGTCTGGACAGTAAAATCCTCTTTTCCCTCCTCAACATTGCGTGATCTTCGCAGGGCCCGGGCAACCGCGTCAGCAACGCGCTCTGGCAATGCCCCGGGCACCACCTGCACCGCCACCATATCAATCTCATCGCCAATGGAAAGCAGGCTTTTCATCGCATCCTCATTCATGAGTATTGCCTCGTTTCCGACAATATTGCCCTGCTTCTCCATCACCCCGGCAACCTCGACATCCCTGCCGAGAATGCTCAGGATATCGCCGGTGCGGATGTTTCGGGCAAAGAGCTGCCTGCTGGCGAATGAGTCGCCGACAACGACCTTGTTTTTTTCTCCTGGCTTGAGCATTCTTCCCGCTGCTATGGCAATCTGCAGGGTGTCAATCACCAGCTTCCTGCCATGCTCATCCTCAGGCAGGCTGGCAAGAAAGAAGAATTGCTGCTCATCCCGGAATTCTACTGGGGCAACGCGGAGCAGCCGGGCAGCGACACGGTCTACCCCATTCACCCGGGAGATCTCGCGCGCATCCTTCTCGGTCAGCTTTTTCACCGCAGTGCTTCCCGGCGGCCCAAACCCGGCGCCTGCAGGCTGCACAATCAGGCGGTCCGTGCCCAGCGTTGCAAACTGCCCGGTAATGGCCTGGCGGAGCCCCTCGCCCAGGCTGATCAGGGAAACAACAGCAGCTATCCCGATAACAATGCCCAGCATGGTCAGCCAGCTGCGCACTTTGCGGTGCCGTATGCTTTGGACAGCCAGCAGCAGATAATCCCGAAACATCCTCAAACCTTCTTTTTCTTTCGCCTGCGCAGGAAGAAATACACCCCTGCTCCAATAATGATGACAACGATCAGCACGCCGATGCCCGAATTGCTTTTTACCAGGCCGTACCGCTTTGCTTCCCTGCTGGAATACAGCCGGAGCGGCAGCTCCATCTGCTGCTGGTACAGCTCATTGTTGGCGTCCCGGTACTCCACCAGAAGAGGAAGCACCACCTGCTCATCGCCGGTAACATACAGGGTAAACTCTGCAGTATCATAATCATCGGAATCAATGCTGCCCACATACACCTGGGAAGTAGAGATCACTTTCACATTGCTGTTCTCCTGCATCATGGCATTCAGGAACTTGATGCCGCTGCTTCCCTTATTGACAAATCGTATCACAACATTTCCGGTGCTGCCGGAGCGGACAATTTCCGAGGAATCAACAGCAGCATACATCTCCGGCGCAGCGCCGACCAGGATGCCGACAATGATGCTGGAATTATAATTCCTTGCCTGGTCAAAATAGCTGAGCTGCAATGGCACTTTATGGTATTGGGAGGAGGCATCAGCCTCAGCTGCCAGCAGAAATTCGAGCGTCGCGTTTTCATACGCAGCAATCTCCCGCACATGCTGCTCATTGGACGAGCCAATAGGAATCAATGGAATGTTATCCAGCACCAGCCGCGCCCGCACATACTCCAGGTTTGCCGCGACAAGATTCTTCAGGGTGATGCGCACGGTTCCCGTCCCGCCAGGAGGGATTCGTTCTGCCCCAATATCTGCAACAGCAAGCACAGCCTCTCTTGGTCTTACGCGCACCACAAACGGCTCTGGCTGCACCCAATCCAGCCCCACAAGCCCGCCGTATTTATACCGGATGGCAATCTCATTATCCCCGGTGATCGCCCGAGGATCAACCCGCACCTTGAAATAGGCAATCACCCCGCTCTTCCCCTTCTGCCTGCCGTAAATCGTTCCCAGGCTTTGGATGGCACTTCCCTCATACATGGTAAAAGGATAGCTCTCAACCAGCTGAAACAAAACATTCTCCGCTGTTTCTGCTGCCTTATTGTCAATCTTCCAGCGAAGCTCCACAATATCACCAGGCTCAACAGGGTCAGGCACCTGGCTGATTAAGGTGATATTCAGCGCAGCAACTCCTGCAGAGCTGACGCCGTCACCATATGCAATAGGGATGAGTAAGAGAAGGAACAATCCAATGGGCAACCAACCAATGGACAGGTAGTACTTCACCGCTTTCACCTCTGATGATCTGTTTTCACAATCCTGCCGTCACGCAGATGCTCAATCCTATCCGCATGCCGGGCAACATACGCATCATGCGTTACCATGATAATTGTGGTGCCTTGCTCTTTATGAAGCTTTCGCAAGAAGTCCATCACCATCTTCCCGGTCTGGCTGTCCAGGTTGCCGGTTGGCTCGTCCGCAAGGATGACCTCTGGCTCATTGGCCAGTGCGCGGGCAATCGCCACTCGCTGCTGCTGTCCACCGGAGAGCTCGCTCGGCTTGTGGTGCATCCTGTCCCCCAGGCCAACCAATGCCAGCAGCTCCATGGCACGCTGTTTCCGCTCGCTCAGGGAGGTGTCCTGGAATGCCATGGGCAGCATCACATTCTCCAATGCAGTCAGCGTGCCGATGAGGTTGAACTGCTGGAAGATAAACCCGATCTTCTTCCCCCGGATCTGCGCAAGTGCAGACTCCGAAAGATGCGAGATGTCTTTCCCGTCCAAAAGAATCCGCCCCCTGCTCGGCACATCCAGGCAGCCGACCATGTTGACGCTGGTGCTTTTTCCCGAGCCAGAGGGCCCCATGATGGCGACAAACTCCCCCTTTCGGATTACCAATGACAGCCCGCGGAGCGCCTGCACCTCTACCCTGCCCATATGGTACACCTTCCACACATCCTCCAGCTTGATGATGGCGTCTTGCATAATGGCTATGTGGTAATAGTATTATATAAGGTTTCTGGAATCCAATATTTTATAAATCGTTTCCCATTCGCCCCTCCGCATGGAAGAGCAAGCAGGAGAAGAAGAGAATAAAAAAGAAGAGACGCACGCCGCGCGCAATGTCCTTATCGCATTGGTTATTCTCATTGCAGCGTTCGTGCTGCTGTTCAACCTCCACAGGTTTTACAAGCAAGATACGCCAAATCCTTATGAATACACTTATAATGGCGTGCAGTTCCGCCAGGACAGCGATGGCAAATGGAACTTTGCAGTGCAGTGGGCAAACCGCCTGGTGAATGTGCCGCTCCAGTTCGGGCCGAAGGAGCTTGCTTCCATCCCGATTACCGGCGAGGTTGACGAGCGCTTTAGCGGAGAGGAAATTTACATCACCTTTGAGCCTGCAGGCAGTGTCACTTCTCCCACCGGTGCAGTGGTCCAGGAGCCATTAGGCTATCTCAGCTTAGCGGCAGCCGAGCTTTCCCTGAGCTTATCCCAGGGTATGCAATTCGTCCCGGTCGCTGCCTGCACCCAGAACAGCACCACCTGCCAGGACACCCCGATCATCACCTGCACGAGCACTGACCAGCCAACCATTTACCTCAACCGGACAGGAACAGCAGCAGTGCATCTCGACGGCAACTGCATCACCCTTTCCGGGGAAGGGCTTGAACTCCTGAAATCAGTAGACCGGCTGCTTCTCTACTGGTACCGGATAATGCCAAAAGAATCAGGATAGGAATAGGTAGATATCTGCAATCAGGAATGCCGCTGCCAGCAGATGCTCGACCAGCCCGCCAACCCGAAAAAAGCCATGAATCCGCATCCTGCTGAACGGATGGAAGGGCATGATTCCTTTCCTGCTCAGCGCATCTCCAAGGATGTGGCTGCCATAGCCGATGGCGATCGCTGCCGTATAGCCGGGAAAGAATGCCAAACCGATGCCCGACATCATCGCTAACGCAGCAATGCTGTGGAAGAATCCCCGGTGCTCAAACAGAAAGCTCAGCGGCATATACCTCCCTGCCTTGGCATCGGGATGGTCAACATCAGGCAGCAGGCTGGCAAAAGCGGCAACAGCAATCATCCAGAGATTGCCAGGGAACACCAGCGACCCCAGAAAAACGCCGAACACGATATGGGTGGAGAAGAGCATCTTACTGCTGTAGCCGCTTCATCTCCTCATCCGGGTCAATCCGCGGAAACACAGTCTGCGCCATGAATTCCAGCCGGTCAAACATCGCATTCCGCTTCACCCTGCCGGTTACCTTGATGATCTCGCCGAGCAGCCGCTGCCGTGCTGCCTCGAATGCAGCTGCATCCTCTTTGTACGCAAGCACCTTTGCCTTATCCTCCTGCAGCAGCTGCTCTGCCTGCTGCCGGAAGCAGACCGCGCGGATAGTCTCGGTGCCGTCGTCCACCACCACGCTGACCACCACAGCATACTCCGGCTGCACTGCCCCATGGCTGCCGCACTCATACTGCTGCTCTTTCAGCACCACCCTGCTCCCGCACGTCGGGCAGACCTCGTAATAGCGGGGGTCCAGCACCTGCACGACTGTCCCCAGGACAGACACATTCGCATCATTTTCCTGCAATTCCCGGATCGGCTTCCGCATCTCCCCAATACTTGCCTGGATGCTCACGCCCGGCGGATTCTTGACGATCTCGCTCTGCTCGTTCAGATGGATCTCTCTCCTTCCGCTGTTGTCCCGGGCATACCCTTTTTTGATCTTGATGACTGCTCCTGGCGTCAGGGAAGCAGCCTGCTCCGCATGAGCCCCCCACGCCGCAACCCTGATGCTGCTGCTCTCATCACCCAGGATAAACGAGGTTACTGTTCCCTGGCTGCCGTCCTTTCTGCTGAAATTCGTCAGGGGGAACACCTGCATGACCTTCCCGTCAACCTCCACATTCCGCATCCCGCTGAGCACATCCTTGATCTTCAGCTTCCCCGCTTCAAACAGCTTGATCCCGAGCTCATTCGCAATGATATGGGCAGCCCCCTCCTTGCTGATCAGCCCGGCAAGCTTCTCCATCTTTTCCGCTATCTTCGCCTCAATATCCCCTTCAGAAAGCGAGCTGTGCTCCTTGATTTTCCTGATGACCTCTGCCAGTGGAAGCTGCATCATATATTTGCTTCATTCCTTCAAATTTAAAAGGATTTGTATAGTGAATAAGATATTACCATAGTGAGAAATTTACCAATGAGGGCTTGGCGACAGCGATATATCAGGATGCGAGATTATTGCAGCTAAATTCTCAACAGTAATCAATGAATTTGTTGCGGCGGTAGGAAATAGTGTTCATTCAGCGGAAGGATTGTACAAAAGATGTTAATTAGGGGTACGGCAAGCTGCTATGTAATCTGTATTACTGTTGGAGAGCCAAGATAATACCAATTATAATCTACTTTCTTTCTTTTCATGAACTCTACTAAAGATTCACGCCCATCCCACTTCGGATCTAAGCCCCAGCTTACTTCGATATGCGGTAAGAATATTAAGCTCACCTTTTCGCGAGATACATCATAATTGATATTCTTGCTGGTTTTGTAAATTTTTCCTTGGATAATCCCATTATCCTCCTTGCCTATACGAATAGCGCCTTCATCTGACAAGCTATCGGACTCATTCAAAAAAATCCGAACATATAGAAAATCTCTTGGGGTTTTAATCTCACGATTTTCTAGTAGGATAAATGTAAAATTTACCCTATCAACTTCAAACGCACCTTCAACATGCTTGACGGGAGTAATCAATACGTCTGCATTAAACGAGTGGTTAAGCAGCGCACGGTAATACACATGCCAATTATGGGCGAACTGCATATGCTCTTGGTAAGGGGTAAATGAAATATCCGTAAACATTGTCTTATCTATACCACAAAATCTAGTTATATTATCAATCACGACCGCAATCTCTTCTCTCTTTGATTTAACCAAAAGCTTCATATTCCCTTTTG
>JACQNA010000024.1 GCA_016203335.1 Candidatus Woesearchaeota archaeon | reverse complement strand
GCAACAGCAAGACAAATGGCCGGTCAAGGATTTCTAATGATTTCTGGATATAAACCATCTGAATAAGTTCCCTGCCCTTTCTATTGATAAGCCAAAACTCGAATTGAATATAACGCCGATTATACACAATAGAATTTCAATTTCTAATACTCAAGACCAATATCATAACCCATAAATACCTCCATTTCTTTTCCGGCAGCATGATGCTCAATGTTATCCAGCAGCAGGAACTGGAGAAGCAGCAGTACCGCTTTGTGGGCAGCCATTCCGCGGTCAAGGTCTGCGGCTGGACCAAGAACATGCTCCGGGGAAAGGGCGGCTGCTACAAATATGCATTCTACGGCATCAGAAGCCACCAGTGCCTCCAGATGACCACTGCCATGTTCTGCGCAAACCGATGCGCATTCTGCTGGCGGGGCACCAAGGCTCCGGTCTCCAAAACATGGTATGGCCCGGTTGATGACCCAACATTCATCATTGAGCATGCCTTTAAAGAGCATTTGGACTTATTGCTCGGCTTTGGCGGCCATCCACATCCCAACCAGAAGGCAGTGGCAGAATCCAGCGATATCCGGCATGTTGCATTGTCGTTAACCGGAGAGCCCATTGCCTACCCCTTAATCAACACGCTTATTGACGAATTCCACAAGCGGAAAGTCTCTACATTTTTGGTAACCAACGCCCAGTATCCGGAAAAGATAAAAGACTTGCATCCCGTCACCCAGCTCTACCTTTCTGTTGACGCTCCGGACAAAGAATTGCTCAAGCAGATTGACAAGCCGCTCTTCCCTGATTATTGGGAAAGATTGCTTGATTCACTGCGCTCTCTGGCAGAAAAAAAGTTCCGCACCTGCATCCGCCTGACCATAGTCAAGGGAATAAATGACACCGGGCATGCGGGCTATGCGCAGCTCATTGCCCGGGGCAAGCCGGATTTTATTGAAGTAAAGGGCTACATGTTTGTGGGAGCAAGCAGGCAGGTGCTCTCCCTGGCGAACATGCCCTATCATGAGGAAGTGAAGGTATTCGCGGAGCAGCTGCTCCCCCTTCTGCCGGACTATGAGCTGGTGGCAGAGCACACTCCCTCACGCGTTGTCCTGCTCATCAAAAAATCGCTCAGGGGAAAACGATTTATCAACTTCCCGAAATTCTTTCGACTGGTCGCAGCGGGAAAGGATATCCGGACAAAAGACATCTCCGAGCTCCGCATGCAGCCGAACTGACCATGGAACTGAGCCCTGTCCGCTACCAGCGCCACATCTTTGTGTGTGTCAATGAGAAAGACTACGGCAAGGAGTGCTGCGGCTTCAAGCAAGGGCCGGAAATCCTGCAGATTCTCCGCGACCATGTGAACAAGAGCGGCCTGGTGGGCAAGTACAATATCACCAAATCAAGATGCCTGGGGCACTGCCTGCAGGGGCCGACCATTGCCATCTATCCGGAGGGGAAGATATTTGTGCATGTGACGGTTGAGGATACCAAGAGGATCATTGAGGAGTTTCTGAGGTAGGATTATCTTTCTGCAATAGCCAGCCTGCCATTTCACTTCATCAACTCATTCTTTAATTCTTCTGTAGAGTATACTTTAACCCTATCCTGCTGCTTTAACTTCTTATCGTTAGACCAAACTGCTATTTTCAATTTTAAGGCAAGTGCTACATACATAACATCTTTCTCATCCGGAGAGCATTGTTCAGCTTCCTCAATAAACTGAGCATATTCCTCTTTTGGAACAACCCTGATAATCTCTTTCAGCATATGCATAATCTGGACGAATTCTTCTTTTGTCCTTGATATCTTCTTCAATATCAGCTCTTCATATTTTAGAAACTCTTCAACAACAAACTCTGGAGCGTTGAGCACAATATCCTCTTCGAATATGATCCTCGCAGTAAGGCTATTCTTTATTAAAGCAGAAAAGAGGACATTTGCATCAATGACAACTCGTATCATCTCGCCCGGTGCCTTTTCATCGCTTTCTCGCTCACGTGTCTGCCGAGCTCCAGGGCTTCTTCTTCACGGAATGTGCTGTCTTTGGTAAATTCCTTGAACTTTTCGAGCATCAGAAGCTTTCTTTTTATCGCTTCTCTCGCCACCGCACTCCAATTGATATCATGGAATATATCCATTTCTTGCTTCATCTCTTGCGGAACTGATAAGGTTATACTGACCATGGTTGCCTCCGATATATCACGTTTATTATGTGTATTATGCTTAAATATTTAAACCTTTTGTTTAAGGAGAGGTACTGTTATAGCGGAGTTACCCGGCTGCCACACGCAGGCAAAGACTATTGATCAGCTCATGCAGCGGACGAAAGAGGCGATTAAGGCATATCTGCATTCTGGCGAAGAGCCCGAAATCTCTGAGAAATTTGTTGGCATACGGCAGATAGAGGTATGAGCAGAGAAGAATTCCTTACCCATATCACCAAGTAGATAGACAGCACCATTCACCAATAGCAATTCCTTTTCCACAACCTTTATATACTTCTTCACTATCGTGAACTTCACTATGGTGAAGCAGCTCCTCCATCCCGCAGAGATTGAAACCTACTACATCCTGCCTACCCTCCGCAGGCAGCTTGCCCTGTCCATGAAAGAGAGAGGGATGAAGCAGAAGCAGATCGCTGTCTTATTGGGCATCCAGGAAGCGACTGTTTCCCAATACCTCAGCAACAAGCGCGGCCATAGCTTTGAGTTCAAGGATGATATGGTAACCGAGATCAAAAAATCAGCAGCAGCCATCACCAACAGCCTTTCCCTGATCCGGGAGACAAACCGGTTGCTGCAGCTCATCCGCACCAGCCAGGTGCTCTGTGATATTCACCGCTTATATTCGCAAGTTCCAGATGCATGCCAGCCCAAAGAGACTGGCTGTGATGAATACCATGGTGAGCCGCATGTCCCAAATGCAAGAATTCGTTATTGACCGGAGCAGGTATGATGGCGCAAATGCAGAGCGTTCTGTCTTTAGCGCAGCCCCAGGCATCACTGAAGAGCTTGTCCGAGAGATCTCCAAGCAGAAGAATGAGCCGGAGTGGATGCTGCAGAAGCGCCTGGAAGGCTACCGCAATTTCATCAAGACAGAAATGCCTACCTGGGGCCCTGACCTGAGCGCATTAGACCTTAATAGGATCAGGTATTTTGTCCGGCCTGATGCAAAAGAGTCAGCATCATGGGAGGAGGTGCCTGAAGACATCCGGAAGACGTTCGAGAGAATAGGCATCCCTGAAGCAGAGCGCAGATCATTAAGCGGAGCAGGCGCGCAGTATGATTCTGATGTGGTATACCACAACCTCCAGAAGATATGGGAAGAGAAAGGCGTTATTTTTGAGAATATGGATGTTGCCCTTCAGAAATATCCGGAATTAGTCAGGAAATTCTTCATGACTGGCTGCGTTCCGGTGAATGACCACAAGTTTGCCATGCTCCATGCTGCAGTCTGGAGCGGAGGCACGTTCATCTATGTCCCGCCAGGAGTAAAAGTGGAAATGCCCCTGCAGGCATACTTCCGCATGAATGCAGAGCGTGGCGGCCAGTTTGAGCACACATTGATCATCGCAGACAAAGGCGCAGAGGTGCAGTACATCGAGGGCTGCTCCGCCCCCCGATTTGATGCAAAGGCCCTGCATGCAGGCTGTGTTGAGCTATTTGTGATGGAGGGAGCGAGAATCAGGTACAGCAGCGTGGAGAACTGGAGCAGGAATACCTATAACCTGAACACCAAAAGAGCAATAGTGGAGAAGCACGGCACTGTAGAGTGGATAAATGGGAATATGGGATCTGGATGCACCATGCTCTATCCCTGCAGTGTCCTGAAAGGGGAATACGCCAGGTCAGACTCCTTAGGCATTGCCTTTGCCGGCCCGGGCCAAAACCAGGACACCGGCAGCAAAGTAATCCATCTGGCGCCACACACCACATCAACCATAAAAGCAAAATCCATCAGCAAGGCAGGCGGAATATCCACCTACCGCGGCTATGTGAAAGTGGCCAGGAATGCGGTGAATACCAAATCCAGCGTGGTCTGCGACGCATTGCTGATCGATGAGCAGTCCATCTCCAATACCTACCCGTTCATGAAGATTTACACCAACAAAGTGGATTTGGCCCATGAAGCAACAGTCGGCAAAATTGGTGAAGAGCAAATCTTCTACCTGATGAGCAGGGGATTGAGCCAGGAGCAGGCCATGCAGATGATTGTCTCTGGCTTTATTGAGCCGATTGTCAAAGCCCTTCCCTTAGAATATGCCATTGAGCTGAACAAGCTCATTGAGCTGGAGATGGAGGGCACGGTTGGGTAGGGAGAACCATGATCACTCAGGAAACAGCGCTCCAGATATCCGAATCCCTGAACGAGCCAGCATGGCTGAGAAGCAGGCGCCAGGCAGCACTATCCCCATTTCTTGCCCTGCCCATGCCATCGTTCCGCTACGGCATCGCCATATCATTTGACCTGCGGCAGATTATGCTGGAGCAGCTCTCCCCCAAGGTACAGGACGGCGATACCGACATGATCATTGCTGACACTGGCATCATTGCCCTGCCATTCACTGAAGCACTTGCCTCCCATGAGCAGCTCATCAAGGAGCACCTTCTGGCATTGTTCCCCCAAACAGATAAATTCGCTGCCCTGCACGCTGTTGCCTTCACCAATGGAATCTTTGTCTATGCCCCGCAGCATATCCAGGGAACGGTTGAGCTTCGCCTTGCCGCATCAGGCACCAAGATAGAGAATATTCTGGTGATTGCGGAGCCAGGCAGCAAAGTAACAATAATTGAGCATGCGAATGCTGCTCCTGCTGCCTTCCGGAGCCAGCTGGTTGAGGTATTCGCCCGCGAGCACGCGCAGGTGAATTATATCACTGTCCAGAATGTCTCTGCAGAGGCATACAGCTTCGCAAGCCGCAAGGCGCGCGTCGAAATGAATGCGGCAGTACATTGGGCGGAGTGCATATTAGGAGGCCGCTTTGCCAAGTCCACGACATCTACCCTGCTTGCTGCAGAAGGGGCGCAAAGCACCCTCAACAGCGCATTTTTCGGCAACAGCAACAAGAATTTTGACCTGTATGGCGAGGTCATCCATGCAGCACCCCATACTACCTCTGACATGCTGGTGAAGGGTGCGGTGAATGATTATGCCAAGACCATATTCCGTGGCCTGATCAGGATAAACCCAGGAGCATATGCCAGCAATGGCTACCAAAAAGAGGAGGTTCTTCTGCTTGCAGAAACCGCAGAGGCAGACGCGGTGCCTAACCTGGAGATACAGAACAACGATGTCCGCTGCTCCCACGGCACCACCATCAGCCAGATTGACGCGGAAAAGCTCTTTTACCTGATGTCCCGCGGCATGCCGGAGCATGCCGCAAAGCAGCTGCTCATCGAGGGTTTCTTCCATCCCCTGCTCCAAAAGATAGGCAACAGCACCATCCAGGATGAGATCCATCACGTTATCATGGAGCGCCTGGGAGAGGTGAAGTAGCATGATGACGCTACAGCAGCTCAATCTCCGGAGAGATTTTCCCCTCTTGCAGCAGCAAAGCAATGGCAAGCCGCTTATTTATTTAGACAGCGCATCGACCACGCAAAAGCCTGCTTCAGTGATTCAGGCAATGAGCAATTATTACCTCACGATGAATGCCAATATCCACCGCGGAGTCTACCGCCTGAGCCAGGACGCGACCGCTGCCTATGAAGAGGCGCACCGGAATGTTGCTGGCTTTATCAACGCAGGATTTGAGGAAGTGATATTCACCAAGAGCGCAACCGAGTCATTGAACCTGCTCGCCTACACCCTGACCAAGGGCATGCTGCAGGGTGAGGAGATAGTCTTGACGCAGATGGAGCATCACTCCAATCTTGTGCCCTGGCAGCAGCTTGCCAAGGAACGGGGTTTGGTGGTAAAATACATCCGCCTGACTCCTGATTTCCGCCTGGATATGCAGCACGCGAAAGAGATGATTACCAAAAGGACAAAGGTTGTTTCCGTATGCCACATGTCAAACGTGCTCGGTACTATTAATCCCATCACCGAACTCGCTTCCCTCGCACATGCGCAAGGCGCTGTCCTGGTAGTTGACGGCGCGCAGGGCATGCCTCACCTTCCTGTTGATGTCAAAGCACTCGGCTGCGATTTCTATGCAGCATCCGGCCACAAGATGCTTGGCCCCACCGGCATCGGCATATTATATGGAAAGAAGGCGCTGCTGGAGAAACTTCCTCCGTTCCTTTACGGCGGAGACATGATTCGGGAGGTAAGCTATGCTGATTCCACATTCAATGATCTTCCCTGGAAGTTCGAGGCAGGAACACCAAATATTGCGGAAGCGATAGGGTTAGCAGCTGCGATTGATTATCTGCGCTCCATCGGCATGGAGCAGGTGCAGCAGCACGAAATGATGCTTACCGAATATGCCCTGGCAAAGCTTGGAGAAATGCCCGGAGTGCGGATCATCGGCCCGGCAACCGCTGAGCAGCGGAGCGGTGTCATCTCTTTTGCTGTTGATGGCATCCATACCCATGATGTCGCAACAGTGCTGGACAGCGAGGGAATTGCTGTCCGCGGCGGCCATCACTGCGCCATGCCGCTCATGGAGCTGCTCGGATTGGCAGGAACTACCCGGGCAAGCTTCTCTGTCTACAACACCCAAGAGGAGGTTGATGCGCTGGTTGCCGCCATCCAGAAAGCGCAGCGCATCTTTGGCTATGGACAGTGAGCTGCTGGAAGCAGAAGAGATCTACCGGGAGCATATCCTGGACCTCTACAAGCATCCGCACAACAGCGGCAAGCTCTCTTCTTATTCATTCCGCAGGCGCGAGCTCAACCCGGTCTGCGGAGACCAGATTGAGCTTTTTGTCCGGATGGATGACAATAAGATAGCAGAGGCAGCGTTCATCGGCCATGGCTGCGCGATTTCGCAGGCATCCGCGTCGCTGCTCACGGATTTCATCAAGGGAAAATCAGTGGATGAGCTCAAGCAGATAACCAGGGAAAATATTCTCTCTATGCTCGGCATTGCCCTGGGCCCGGTCCGGATGAAATGCGCATTGCTTGCATTGAAAACGCTGCTCAAGGGGATTGAGGACTATGAAGCTGGAAATTAAGGACTTGCATGTCGCGGTTGAGGGAAAGGAGATTCTGCACGGAGTAGACCTGGATATTGGCATGGGAACGACGCACTGCCTGATGGGGCCCAATGGCTCCGGGAAAAGCACCCTGGCGCATGCATTAATGGGGCATCCCAAATATGTGATCACCGAAGGCAAGATCCTGCTGGATGGGGAGGACATCACCTCCCTTCCCCCGCATGAGCGCGCGAAACGCGGGCTGTTCCTTTCTTTCCAGTATCCTGCAGAGATTCCAGGAGTAACTCTCTCCAATTTCCTGCGCACCGCATTGAACAATCTCGGAAGCGAGAAGCTGGGCGTGCTGGACTTCCACAAGCTGCTGAAAGAGAAGATGGGGCAGCTGGACATGGACAGCGCGTTTACCAAGCGGTACCTGAATGAAGGATTTTCCGGCGGGGAGAAGAAGCGGGCAGAAATCCTCCAGTTGCTCGTGCTGCAGCCGAAATTCGCTGTTCTGGATGAGACCGATTCAGGGCTGGATATCGACGCATTAAAAGTAGTCGCGCAGGGCGTCAATTCGCTGCAGAAAGAGCACCGCGGGATTTTGCTGATCACGCACTACAACCGTATCCTGCACTATATTGTGCCGGACAGGGTGCATGTGATGTACCAGGGAAAAATCATCAAATCCGGGGGGAAAGAGCTTGCCAACGAGATTGAGCAGCGCGGCTATGCCTTCCTGCAGGAGGTGGCTGCGTGAACCGCGAGCAGGCGATTGATGTCTTTAAGCGGGTGTATGACCCGGAGATCCAGGTGGACATCTGGGCATTGGGGCTGATCTATGACTTTTCCGCTGTTGATGATATCATCAAGATCACCATGACCTTTACCACTCCCCTCTGCCCGTATGGGCCCATGCTGCTGGAGAACCTGCAGAATGAGCTGAAGAAAGCAGGCGCCAAAGAGGTGCACATTGACTTGACCTTTGAGCCGCCCTGGCAGCCGAGTGAAGAGCTGCGGGAGATGCTGGGGGTGTGAGGGGATGACCTAACCTTCATTAAACCGATTGAAGGTTACTGTTATTCCTACAAATAACAATATTAAATTAAATCCCACCGTCATTATAAAAGCAGGAATACCAGAAAGACCCGCGTTTATGATAATCTCTTGGGTTATTGATAACAGTATATGCTCTTGACTTGGTATATTAAACTGGATAATCGTTATAATAATAGAGATTACAAAACTTAATACCAACCGAAATATCATTTTTCTTTAGCAACAATCCTATACTTCTCCCCCTTGGTCAGCCGGAGGTTCAGCAGCTCATACTTGGAGATGCCGTGCCGCTTCGCATACTGCGCCGCGGCATCCTTGCTCCTGAATGTCTTTGGTCTTTTCTTCCGGTGCCTGCCCTCTTCGAACCGGTACGAGTACCTTTGGGAATAGAGATTGGTGCCCATCCTGCACAGGCAGCGGTGGCTCATTTATATACTTTGTTGTTTGGATGGGCTTCCCTGAAAATGTAGTTGCCGTCAATTTTGCGAGGCTCTTAAGCTACAGAGGTAAAACTGACAAGGGGGAAGCCCCATCCGGGGAATGTCAGTCT
>JACQNA010000030.1 GCA_016203335.1 Candidatus Woesearchaeota archaeon | reverse complement strand
GCCCTGGACCGTGCTGCCGAACGCGCGCCAGGTCGCTGTCAAAATCCTGCCCATCGCGTGCTGCTCTTCTGCCCATGCCTCAGAGGTCATGGTGCCGGTAAAGCCCTTGTTGCGGAGATAGGTGACGGCATCAACAACAGGAAATATGCCCTGACCAGCCGGCAGATGCTGGTGGCTGCTGCCCATGGAATCCACGATATGCAGATGGCCGAGCACCCCTGATTTCTGGAGGGACTCCACCTGCTCCATGTACCATTGGTTAAAGCGCTTGTTGGTCTCTGCCTCAGTCTCTATCCTGCCTTCATTGGGTATGAATTTGGGCTGGAAATGCTTGCGCCACATGCCGAGATGCTGGGTGTCAAATGTTGCCTTGATATGGGACTCTGCCTCTTTCCAGGCAAGAGACTGGTTCTCTTTGAAGCGCTGCTGGTACCAGGGATTGTCGATCTTGACCAGCTCACCCTTCTCATCACGCCTGCCGTGCGGGTCATCTATCCGCTTTGAGGTGAGGTACTCCACCATCTTTTGCCTGGCGCCCCGCACCAGCTCGATCAGCTCCTGCGGATGGCTGCCATAGCCCATCTCGGGAAAGATGTTCTCCGGCGCAACAAAGATATCACGCTTGACATGGGGATTGTGCTCTGTTTCCTGCATGGCCATGATCCCTGCCTCAGCATAGCTCTTCAGGCTTTGCTCTATGGCGTATTTCTCAACAGGCTTGATGTGGTCTAATGATTCCCTGATGGTATCTGCCTGCGCATCATTGGCTGCTGAGGACTCGTGGGTGTGGCGGAGGGAATGCTCCATACTTTTGACATACTCCTCAAGCCAAGCACTGGGCAGCTTGACTTCAGATGGGATGAGTTCAGCAAATTCGCGACCCAGCCGCTTCTCCAGCTTCCATCGCTCTTCAGGATCAGTCGCTTCCTCAAGCCTCTTGTAAAAATCAAGCGCCTTCTTAGCCTTATCATATTCCTTAAAGTGATCTTCATAACGCTGCGCATGGTAGAGCGACAATCCCCGGTGCTGGAGCATCTGGTTTTCCATCTGCGCGCGGTAGAACATCTCCTCTGGCTTTCGCGGAGGCTGGTCAGGATATTTTTCCTGCCAGCGCTTTGCCTTGCTCTCATAATAATCCCATGTCCGCCGCTCGGTCTTAAACCTGGATTCCTGCGGATTCCACTCCGGAACGCGGTTGAACAGATTATCCGGGTTGCGCTCATCAATCCAATGGCCTTCAACATCAATATAATCATCGGGCTGGAACATCCTTCCGGTCTTGGGGTCGCGCTTGCCTGCCAATCCCTCTGATTCTGCTGTCTTATACAACGGCTCGAACACCACCTGCGATTTCTGGACAGACTGGATCAGCCTGCCGTTGCGGTCGTCCACCATGTAATAGACTGCCCGGCCAGGCTCTTCCTGGTAACCGACAAATTTGTACGTGCCATCCGGGTTCTTTGCCCATTCTTGGTCTGAGATCGGGCGCTGGAACTCTCCTGTATGGACAACGACAGCCCCTCCCCCGGTCACATCTGCTGCAAAGCTGATCGCTTTCTTGACCTCCTCCACTGAGGAAAGGCGCTGCTGGTCAGAGAATCCCTCCTGGCCCAAGCCAGAGAGATTGCCGATCTGGGAGGGGGTATGGACAGCACTGAGATTCACCTTGTTTGCCCGCGCCATCTCCCGGATTGCCTGCCGTGCTTCCTTACCATAGCTCTCTACTCCAGTCGGCTCTGCCCCTCCCCCTAACTGCGGCTGGAGCTCAATCGAGCCGCCGCCTGTCCGGATCGCGCCGGTAACGGTCTGCACAAAGGAGCCAAACCGGTTTCCCTCGGTGACGGACTGGGCAATCTCGGAAACCGGCATGAGCGGCTTTTCAATGTCTGCATTGTAGACGCGGGGGTTTGCCGCAATATCCCCTACCCGGTCATATTTCCGGTCAAAGGGATGGTAGTAGCTGGTGCCGAACTGCATGGGGTGTTTACCTCGCGTACATGTTCAGGAGGTGCTCGACCTCTTCCTGGGTGCGGGATGCTTTCCTGGCCTCATAGAGCATTCCGTGGGATTTGTATTCCTCCTCTTTCCGGTGCATGGCGTATGCCGCTATCTTCAGGTCCTGCGCATCTTCCGGGTTGGCGTATCCTTTCTCGTGGACAGTCTGCTCGCGGGCATAGATGCTCCTGCTGAGCTCGTCGAGTGATCTTTCCCGGGCGAGCTGCATCCCGTACTGGCGGACTTCCTCCTCGCTGAGCTTTGGCGCCTCTTTTGCGCGCTGGGCAACGGACTGCTGCTCCTCTTCCTTAAAGAGGTCGGTAATATCAATCTGCTTCTGCTGCGGCACAAAGCGGCGGAGCTGCTCGGTCTCTTTCTCGCGGACGATCTGCTCGCTGCTTTCCTTAATCAGCTGCTGCGCCTGCTTGATCTCCTCTTCATGCTCCTGCTGGAGCTGCTTCAGGCGCTTGATGCGCTCTTCCGGAGGGAGCTTGGTGAGCTCGTTGAGGGTGGGCATAGGGGCATTTCGGGCATCTCAGGAATATAAAGGTTGTGGTTAGGAGG
>JACQNA010000014.1 GCA_016203335.1 Candidatus Woesearchaeota archaeon | reverse complement strand
GGGTTCTTGAGCACACTCAGAAATGCGAGGCATTTCTAATGGTTCAAAAATACGCCTTCAGCCCCGAGCGGCGGATTTTTGTTATTTTTTTTGGTTTTCCGCACCAGTTTTTTCCTGCGCGGGCAAGCGCTCCGTGTACCTGCACGACGGAAAGCCGGAGCAGCCGAAAAACTCCCCGTAAATGCTCTTCCTCGTAATAAGCTGCTTGCCGCATTTCGGGCAGGATTTCCCGGCGGAAGCAATGCCCTCACTCTTTTTCAGGGGGCATTCCTTGTTGATGCACACCTCCTGCTTCCTCCGTGCAGAGCTCATCACGATGATCGGGCTGCTGCATGCAGGGCACACTTTCTCTGACGCAGTTACTTTCCCCTTGTCCGGGAGATTGAAGGTGAGCGTGCATGTGGGATACCTGTCGCAGGCGACGAACCTGCCGTACTTCCCTTTCCGGATCATGAGCACGCCGCCGCATTTCGGGCATGTTCCGATGGTCTTTTCCTGCAGGCGGGTCTCTTTCTCCGCGGCGAGCAGCTCTTTTCCCACCACTTTCTCCTGCTGCTTGAACATCAGCAGCGTCTTGCCCAGCACGCCTTTTGCCTCGCTGAGCACAGCCTCGTTCTGCTTCTTCCGCTCCCGGATCTCTTCCATCTCCTCCTCAAAATGGCGGGTAAGCTCCTCGTCAACAATTGCAGGCACGTACTTCTCCAAGACCTCTACAGTATGGATACCGATCTCGGTTGCCTGGATAGGGCTTCCGGTGATAAATCCCCTCTGCTCCAGGGTGTCGATGATCTGGGCGCGTGTTGCCTTGGTGCCGAGATTGCGCTTCTCGAGCTCCCGGATGATGGATGCTGCAGTATACCTCTTGGGCGGCTGCGTTTCCTTCTGGTAAGCAGTTATCTTCGGATCCTTGACCATATCCCCTTTCTGCACAGAGGGGAGCTCGAGCTCTTCGAGCCTGACATAAGGATCATAGAAGCGGTGCCAGCCGCGCTCCACTGTTCTCGTCCCTTTTGCGATAAAGAGCTCGGCATTGCAGCCAATGCTGATGCTCATGGTCTCCCGAAGCGCAGGATCTGCAAATGTTGCAAGGAAGCGCTTGACGATCAGGTCATACACCTTCAGCTCCCTTCCCTTGGCATCAGGGATGATGCCTGTCGGAAAGATTGCCGGATGCGCGGGATCGGTCTTTTTCCCTTCGTTTGGGGCAAGCTGCCTGGTGAGCAGCTCTGCCGCCAGGTTTGTGTAGGAAGTAAGCTGGCGCATAATCTGATGATAGCCGATTTCCTTCGGCAGCTTCTGCGAAGAGGTTCTCGGGTACGAAATATACCCAGATACATAGAGCTCCTGGGCAATGGCCAGGGTTTCTTTTGGGGGTATCCTAAAGTTCCGGAAGGCTTCTGTCTGCAGGGTGGTAAGGTCAAATGGCACTGGCGGGCTCTGGACTGTTTGGGTCTTGGCCACTTCCTTGACACTCGCCGGCTTACCCTTGGTATTCCTGACAACCTGCTCTGCTTCCTCTTTTTTCCAGAACTTGTCTTTCTCATGCCATGCCTCGATCAGGCTGCCTTTCAGCTCCCCTTTCAGCGATACCTGCCAGAACTGCTGCGGCACAAATGCGCGGATTTCTTTCTCAAGGTCAACGATGATCTTGAGGGCAGGGCCCTGCACCCTGCCTGCGGACATCACCTTAAATGCCCCGACTGCCTTGATCGCGTCAGTGAGCGCGCGGGAGATGTTGATGCCATAATACCAGTCCAGCTCATGCCTGGTGAGCCCGGCGTTTGCCTGGCCCCAGTCCAGGTGCGCGCTCTTGCGCTCGTAGGCAGCGACAATGTCTGGCTTGGTGAGCGTGGAAAACTTCATCCGGGCAGCATCTTTCTGGCTGCAGGCATATCTGATGACATTGAGGCCGATGACCTCTCCCTCAACATCATAGTCGCAGGCAACAGTAAACTCATCTGCCTCTTTCGCAAGCTTTTTCAGCACCTGGAGATATTTTTTGGTGAAATCCGCCCCTTTCGCGATATCTGCTGTCGGCTTCCATTCCACCTCAAACACCGGGTATTTCCAGGACTTTGCCTTTTCCGCAACAGTGTAGAGATGGCCGACCGCACAGCCTACTATAATCCGCTTGCCGTTATGCCGAATCTCATAGTAGGGCACGCCATGCTCCGCATGCTTCACCGGACTGCCGTCTGCCAGCGCTTCCGCAATCTTCTGCGAAGCTTTTGGCTTTTCGGTGATGATAAGCTCGGTCACGCATGCTTGGAAGGGCAGTGGTTTAAAAAGGTTTGCGGAAACAGGGCTCTGGAGAAAATCTTGCTGCACCGGGGTAGCGCCGGTTCGCTCCGTAATGTCAAAAATCTTCGATTTTTGAGCATGCTCGGAAATCGCCTTCTTGTGGACTATGTTTAAGCAAGAAACATATAATGGCGATTTCCGACATGTTGCAGGTGCTGGGCGGCACCTCCCCGGATTAACGGAAATCAGAGATTTCCGAATTCCGGAAACAAAGTTTCCGGAAGGAGCTACCCCCTCCGCCATGCTCTCGCAGGCGCAGCACCGCTCACAAGATGGCGCTACCCCTTATTTTCTCCAAAGCCGGAAAAGGTGAATTCCCTCCTGATGCACCACAATCCATAAAAACATCAGCATGCCTGCTGCCTGCATGCGCCCCCTGGAGCATATTGGCGAGATTATCCGCGCCCTGCAGCAGGCGTTTCCCCAGAGAGATATGCTGCACGGGAGCAGCATCCCCCTTGATGCGCGGCATTTCCATCCCCTGCCGAGTATGATGCCAGATCTGCCCCTTACCTTTATTGACGGCGGCAACCAAGAAATTCTGGGAGCGCCGCACTTCTCCCTCCAGTTTATCAGGATAGTTGCGCTCACCTATGCCGGCACCAGGAAGATCAGAAGCACCATCCATGAATGCTTCGTCCTCATCACCGCGGTTCCTTCTCAGGAGTCATTCCAGTACCATGCCCTGCCTTTTGGCAGCACTCTTGTCCCTGAGCTGTTTTTCCGCGATGAGGACATCCCGCAGCAGGAGGAGCGCACCAAAGCGCGGGTTGTTGGAGGCATGGTCCGGAGGATTGCTGAGCTGCGGGCTGCACTCCAAAAAAGCGGTGAGCGCTGCATACTTGTTCTTGACGGCGCCCTGGAGGCCCGGCATCCTGTTGAGCAGGAGCTGCTTACTCAGCTTCAGCAGCAGGATGTTACCTTATGCGGCCTGTCTAAGACTACTACGCTTCTTACCGCCAGCGGCAATACTTTGACTGCTGCGCTTGCTAGCCGAGCGCCCGAGGGATCGGCATGGTATTACTATCCTCTGGAGCAGGGGAAGCCGCTGTATATGCTCAAGCTGCATCCTGCCTCCCGCCACCTGTTCAGCGTGCATATATGCGGGGATGTTTCCGGCGCTCTCGCAGCACTCCGCGCTCATGCGCAGGATCCCTCATTTTTGGGATATCCCTACGGGCTGATTCAGGCAGATGCGCATGCACGGGTACAGAACAGCGAGCATGAATATCTCCGGCTGGCCTGCCTTGCCCGGCTGCATGAGCTGCCTGCACTGCATGCTCTTGATGCCCATGATATTCTTGATACGCTCTCATAATATTTACCTGTCCATTTTATATTCAACATTCTTGAGTACTCACAAAACATATTTATAGGGATTATCCCCAAGAAGGGCTATTGGATATCCACAAAGGAGGTGTATTGAATGGATAAACGAGTTGGCCATTATTCCTACATTGTTGGAGTAATTTTGGCAGTAGTTCTCGGGATTGCAGGAACAGCACTTGGCGCAGCTGCTATTGGCTGGTTGAGTTCCTTGCTCGTGGTGCTCGGCTTGATTGTCGGGTTCATGAATGTCACCGGCCGGGAAACCAAGGATTTCCTGATGGTGTCAGTCATCCTGGTGATTGTGGCGGGACTTGGCAGCGCTGGTGATGCATTAGGGGGCGTACAATTGATTGGCGCTTTCCTTGCAGGAGTCTTCAAACAGCTTCTGGCGTTCGTGGTCCCGGCAACCGTGGTAGTGTCATTGAAAGAAGTGCTGACATTTACCAAGATGACTTAATCATTTTTTTTCTTTTTTCTTTCTTCTTTTTCGGCATTATAGCCGTATCTTCCCTGGAGCGGAACAAACATGAATATGCCCAGCTGCGCTGTTTTCAGCTTATTGCCTTGTTTCACTCCTTTTACCATGCATTGGCTTTCTTCCGGACCGACTGGAGCAACAATAATGCCACCTTCTGCAAGCTGCCCAATGAGCGGCGGCGGCATTTTTGGCGTTGCTGCGGTAATCAGGATTTTATTATACGGCGCTGCCTGCTGATAGCCGAGCGTACCATCTCCGAGCAGGACTACAATATTTGTCATGCAAGCCTTCCTGAGGTTCTGCTTTGCCTGTCTTGCGAGCTGCCTGATCCTTTCTGTCGTGTAGGCCTTTTTCACTATCTTGCCCAGCAGTGCAGCCTGGTACCCGGAGCCAGTGCCAATCTCTAATACCTTATCCGTGGGCTTCAGCTCTAATGCCTGCATCATGATGGCAATGGTGGTTGGCTGGGAGATGGTCTGGCCGAAGCCGATCGGCAGCGGCTTGTCCAGGTACGCCTCCTTCCTCAGCTGTTTTGGGACAAAATCCTCCCGGTTGACCTGCTTAAATGCTGCGATAACCCTCTGGTCGGTGATATTCCCCCTGGACACCCAGGACTCCAGCAGGCGCTGCCTTTCCTGCTCCATCTGCTCCATTCAAGCCCTTGCCATATCCAAATATTTAAATATCCCCTTTTCCTGTTTTTCTGCAAAAAGAGGCAGCATGAGCAACCGAAACCGGCAGTTCATTCTCTGGTTCAGCGAACTGGGCATCAAGGATGTTCCCGTAGTTGGAGGAAAAAATGCATCACTAGGGGAGATGTACCGGCTGCTCACCAAAAAGGGAGTGCGGATTCCCAATGGATTTGCCATTACCGCGCATGCCTACCAATACCTTCTGGAGAGGGGCAATCTCCGTGAGAAGATGAAGGATGCGCTGCATGGGCTCAAAAAGTCTGATGTTGAGCAGCTTGCATCAGTAGGAAGAAAGGTCCGCGAGATGATTCTGGCTGCGGAATTCCCTGATGACCTGCGCAGGGAGATTGTTGCTGCCTACCAGAAGCTCAGCAAGGAATACCCTCATCCGCACCACAACGCTGCTGTTGACGTATCGGAAATCGCCACTCGCACGCTCCCTGCTTCAGCCCGGAGCAAGAGGGCGATTTCCGAGTACGCTCAAGAACACGCCCCGGGCTTTAGCCCGGCGGTTCTTGACGTCGCTGTCCGGAGCAGCGCGACAGCAGAGGACTTGCCGGATGCATCATTCGCCGGGCAGCAGGAGACCTATCTCAATGTGGTTGGCGAGCATGAGCTGATCGACAGCTGCAAAAAGTGCTTTGCCTCGCTGTTTACCAACCGTGCTATCTCGTACCGGGAAGACAAGGGCTTTGACCATTTTCAGGTTTCCCTTTCCATCGGCGTGCAGAAGATGGTGCGCGCTGACCTGGCAAGCTCAGGGGTGATGTTCAGCATTGATACCGAGACTGGCTTCAAGCATGCGGTGTTCATCACTGCGATCTACGGATTGGGGGAGAATATTGTGCAGGGGGCGGTAAATCCTGATGAGTACTATGTGTTCAAGCCGACGCTGCGGAAATACCGGCCGATTCTCAGCAAGAAAATCGGGGACAAGAAGATCAAGATGATTTATTCTGATGAGAGCAAGCATCCGACGAAGAATGTGGTTGTCGCCCAGGAGGACAGGGAGAGATTTGTGCTCGCTGATGACGAGATCCTGCTGCTGGCGCGATGGGCAGCACTCATTGAGCAGCACTATGGGAAGCCGATGGACATGGAATGGGCAAAAGACGGCAGAACAAACCAGCTGTTCATTGTGCAGGCAAGGCCGGAGACCGTGATGAGCCGGAAGCAGCTGAGCGTGCTTGAGGAATACCAGCTGGGCAGGAAGGGAGAGATTATTGCTACTGGAAAGAGCGTGGGCAGCAAGATTGGGGCAGGCAAGGCAAATGTCATCAAGGAGGTGAAGGATATCTCGCGGTTCCATGCTGGCGAGGTGCTGGTGACTGACATGACTGATCCGGACTGGGAGCCGATCATGAAGATTGCTGCAGCTATTGTCACCAACAGGGGAGGGAGGACATCCCATGCTGCCATTGTGAGCAGGGAGCTGGGGCTTCCCTGCGTGGTAGGCACGACTGACGGCACCAGAAAAATCAAGCATGGCGAGGGAATTACAGTCAGTTGCGCGGAGGGCGAGGAAGGGTATGTGTACCGGGGAATCCTTCCCTTTGCAGTCCGGAAGACCGACATCAGAAACCTCAAGCGGCCGAAAACAAAGATCATGATGAACATCGCCAATCCGGAGCAGGCATTTGAACACTCATTTATCCCGAATGATGGAGTGGGGCTGGCACGCGAGGAGTTCATCATCAACGAATACATCAAGATCCATCCGAATGCACTGCTCAACTATTCCAAGATTACTGACCCTGCGCTGAAGGAGAAGATTGATGAATTGACCAGGGGATACCCGGACAAGGTGCAGTTCTACATTGAGCGGCTTGCATCCGGCATCGCGATGATTGCTGCTGCGTTCTGGCCGAACCCAGTTATTGTCCGATTCTCTGATTTCAAGACGAATGAATATGCAAACCTGATCGGCGGAACGCTTTACGAGCCGAATGAAGAAAATCCCATGATCGGATGGCGGGGAGCATCCCGGTATTATTCCCCTGGATTTCAGCAGGCGTTTGCCCTGGAGTGCAAGGCCATCAAGAAGGTGCGGGAGATGATGGGGCTGAAAAATGTCGTTGTCATGATCCCGTTCTGCCGGACTGTTGAGGAGGGCAGGCATGTGCTGGCAGAGATGAAGAAAAACGGGCTGGAACGCGGCAAAAACAGGCTTGAGGTCTATATGATGTGTGAAATTCCCTCCAATGTGGTGCTTGCTGACGAATTCAGCAAGCTCTTTGACGGGTTTTCCATCGGCAGCAATGACCTGACGCAGCTGACGCTGGGGCTGGACAGGGACAGCGCCATTGTGAGCAATCTCTTTGACGAGCGGAATGCGGCAGTCCGAAAGATGGTCGCGCTGGTGATCCACAAGGCGAAGAAAAACCACCGGAAGATCGGGATATGCGGCGATGCTCCCTCGACATACCCTGATTTTGCCCTGTTTCTGGTGCACTGCGGGATTGACAGCATTTCCCTGAGCCCTGATGCAGTGATAAAAACGACAATTGCAGTGCATGCGCTGGAGCAGAAGCTCCACCACTGAGTGAGGGTAAGGCAAACTATTTATATCTCCGCCCGTTTCAGAACCTGGCGTAGCTGCCTATATTTTCCACCAACCATAACTATAAATAGGACTGGGTGGGGTGGAAAGCAGATTCATCAGATTGCTATCAATCAGATTATTATCAATATCATACAAAGAGAGGCTGTTTGATGCTGGAACATCCACACGCAGAACATACCTACCCAGAATTCTCCCAGATGTTCCTGCACCGGAGCAAGCTGCTTCCCCTGGTCAGCTCTTCCCGAATCCACGCCTACCATGAGCTGCTGTTCATGCTCAAAGATATGCAGCAGGCTGAGCAGGCTGGCTTCCACCCCTCAAATGCGTATCTTGGGGGAAACGAGCTTGCGGACAATATCTACCGGAACAAGTACTACTTAAAGGATTTAAGCGGGAGCCATATCGAGCACCGTCCTGAGGATGTGTTTGCGCGGCTGGCTGCGTTTATTGCAGCAATGGAGAAGCCGGAGCTGCAGCGGGAATGGGCATTGCGGTTCTACAGCCTCCTGTATAACGGTTATTTCCTGCCAGGCGGCAGGGTGATTGCCGGAGCAGGCGACCTTTACCGGCTGAAGACGCTGGCGAACTGCTTTGTCTCGGTCATCCCTGCAGATAACATTGAATCTATATACCACACCGCGTATGAATGCGCACGGACATACTCCTATGGCGGCGGGATTGGGGTGGACATCTCGCCACTGCGCCCCCGCGACTCTGTGGTGCATAACGCTGCGTATGTCTCCACCGGATCAGTATCATTCATGGAAATCTACTCATTGACTACTGGCTTGATCGGCCAGGCAGGCAGAAGGGGAGCGCTGATGCTGACCATTGATGTGAAGCACCCTGACGTGCTCCATTTCATCAATGTGAAGCGGACGCCAAACTGGGTGACCAGGCAGATTGTGGAGCAGTGCAAGTGGAGCGGCAAGTTTGATGAGCACCATCTGCGCGACATTGAGAAGCAGGTTAGGGAGAATACCCAGGTGCGGTTCGCCAATATCTCGCTCAAGGTCTCTGATGAGTTCATGCAGGCAGTTGATGAGGAGACAACCTATGGCAGCGAAACCTTTTTGGCATACCAGCGCAGCCAGAAAGAAATTGTCCGGGAGGCTCCGCAGAATGATACGCTGCATTATTCTTCTGGCATCCCTGCAAAGGACATCTCCCAGTACACGCTCCTGGGAGCATTCCCAAGCATTGCTGAGGTGAACCAGCGCTTTAATCTTGCGCTTACTTCCTCTGATATTGATGATACCCAGCAGCGGGATCTCTTTGGCGATTATGTAATTGGAGATATTGCCATCCGCAGGGCAGGTGATTTCCTCCTCTACTTTGGCTCTGAAACTACCTCTTCGATCAAGCGGCTGGTGAAGGCGCGGGATGTCTGGAATGCATTTGTGACGAGCAACTACCAGACCGCAGAGCCTGGGCTGATTTTCTGGAGCACGATGAAGAAGTATTCTCCCTCCAATTATCTGGGGAAGAACATCTCTTCTACCAATCCCTGCGGCGAGGTCCCCCTGGAGGATGGAGGAGCATGCAACTTGGGAAGCATCAACCTGTCGCGGTTTGTGGTTGATGGGTATACTGCGCATGCCACGATTGACTGGAATCACCTCAGGCAAGTGAGCATGGACATTGTCCGCTTCTTAGACAATGTCATTTCCTGGAATGAGGCGCTTAATCCGCTGGAGAAGCAAAGGCGTGCTGCTGCGGAAACCAGGAGATTAGGGATTGGGGTTATGGGGATTGCAGACATGTTCAACCAGCTTGGCATGGGCTATGACTCTGATGAAGGGATCGCGTTGCTGGAGCGGGTGATGCAATTTATTGCCAATGCCATTTACCTCTCTTCCAGCAACCTGGCTGCTGAGAAGGGGCATATTCCGATATGGGATGCAGTAGCATATGCCAAAAACCCATTCTTTTCCGTGCTTGATCCTGAGGTGCAGCAGGCTGTCCTGAAGCAGGGGCTTAGGAATGTCGCGCTGCTTTCCATAGCCCCTACCGGGACCATCTCCAATGTTGTCCTGGGGTTTGCCCATGAGAGCAAGCATTATGTGGGCGTTTCCGGCGGGATTGAGCCGATCTTTGCGCTGTACTATACCAGGCGCTCGGAATCCTTTGGCAACAAGCTCTTCAAGATATTCCATCCCACGGTGCAGGCGTATATTGACCTGAAAGGCATGCAGGAGCAGGTGCAGCAGGCTGAAGAGCTCCAGCAGGTGCTGCCCTCCCATTTCTTCAGGACAGCACACTTCCTTTCCCCGGAGAAACGGGTGGAGATCCAGGGGATTGCGCAGAAGTACATTGACCACAGCATCAGCTCAACCGTCAATCTGCCGGAGAGCATTGATCCGGAGACCATATCTCATATATATTTACAGGCATGGAAAAAAGGGCTGAAGGGAATCACTATCTACCGGGATGGGAGCAGGTATCCGATATTGAGCGTTGCCCAGGAGCAGAGCGAATTCCAGGAGCTGAAGCAGAAGGAGTTCCGGGTGTTTGTGCAGGAGAGGGAGCAGGTGCTGCTGGGGAGCGATGTGTTTGCGCTGCCGGACGGAAAGCTGACTACGGTATATCATGCGATGAAGATGAATCTTCCCGATGTGATCATTGAGCCCCTGGAGAAAGCGGTTCCTGCGGCTGCGCAGGAGGAAGAGAATGCAGAATCCCCCAAGATATGCACCATCAAGTTTGAGAATGGGCAATTGGTGAAGAGCTGCGGGGAGTGAATATTTTCTTATTCATGGATATTCGTTATACTCAACATGCACGAGAACAGATTGAAGAAAGGCGTATTCACCCCATCTGGGTTGAAGAAACAATAACCTCGCCTGATGAGACGAAGCGGACAGGACATAAATTCTTCGCTACCAAGAAGCTCAACGGAAATGCATTGAAAGTGGTTTATGTGAAGGAAAATTATATAAAGGTCATCACTGTATACTTCATATCATGAGAATCCGCTACGATCCCGAAGCAGACGCCATGTACATCAAATTTCGGCAGGAGAAGGTTGATCATACCAAGGAGATAGATGAGAATACGATTGTTGATTTTAATAAGAAAGGCCAGGTTATTGGAGTTGAAGTTCTCTTTGTGAAAGAGCGAAACCCCCATTTCCTCAAGGATTTCCGGGTTGAGAATATTGTGCCGGTCGGGTAAAAAGGATATGTTATATCTAATCATAAATCCGTGTTAAGCAGACAAACCAACTCTAACAATTCCCAAAAAATTTCTTACAGAATCCTACGTATTGTATAATAATCTCTTTATCGGTCTCAAAATCTTTACAATTGTTTAAGTAGATGAATCGTTCCCCTTTTTTTAAAAGAGACGCTTTTTGAATTAATATGGCTCTTGGTGTTATAAGGATGATGTAAGCATTGTTATATGGATACCCACCTTTCTCTTCATAATATTTAGTTATGTCGAATTCTCCGCTTGTTCGATATTTCACCTCAACATACGCTATTTGAGAATCCTTTACAACAATAAAGTCGGGCATTTTTCGTACTTCATTAGCAACTTCTCCCTTTCTTGGTAGGTATCTATGTCCAAAACCTGGAACAGTGTTCTCCATACCAAAATGAAAAACCCTATACCC
>JACQNA010000005.1 GCA_016203335.1 Candidatus Woesearchaeota archaeon | reverse complement strand
GACAAGAACGGCGGGCTGTACTTTCTCATCCTTCACCGGAACACCTCCTGGAAGGGATGGGAGTTTCCCAAGGGGGGGCTGGAGCCGGGAGAGAGCATCGAGGATGCGCTCCGCAGGGAGGTGCTTGAGGAGACTGGCCTGCGGCGCGTTCAGATCACCCACCGGCTTCCGGTGAAGCGGGAATTTACGAATAACGGAACATTGCATTCATTCACGGTTTTTCTGGCAAAGGCGAACATGAACACTCCTATTTCACTCACCCAGCCGAGGCGCGAGCACGACACTTATCTCTGGGCAAAAGCAGATACGGTGCTGGAAAAGCTCCACTGGGACGATGAAAAGGGGATATTCCGCAAGGCGCTTGCCCTCTTGCAGCCTGACCATCCCCTGCTTCAGAATCAATAACTAAACTGTTCCCGAAGCTCTTCCGCCACCTCTTCCCTGCCCAGCGCATCTGCCGCCTCCTCCACAACGCAGTGCGCGCAGACGCTCATCCGCTTGCCGCACAGGATACATCTCGTCACCTCATGGGTATAGGCAGCAAAGCTCATGGTCGTGAGTTCAATCCGCGGAAGAAGAGATTCATCCCTCTCCCGCATCCATGCTTCCATTTCCTGCCCGAGACATCGCGTGCAGATGGGATTGGTAATTGCCTCATCACATTGCACGCACACCTGTTGCGGAGTCATTGCGGTTCACCTCGCTTTTTGGGCAAACCGGGCATACGAAACGAGAACATCTTCCAACCATCACGTTGCATATACCCAGTGTGCCTGGATCAGCAGCGCTTGGCTGGAATATCGGAGCGCAGGGTAAACACAAGGCAATTATCACACTTCATTCCCTTGCTTTCCTGCATCATGCATTCCGATGAATCTCAAAAGTATATAAATGTTCTGATTTCGCTATGGATAGCTATAAAAAGCAGGAAATTATTCATCCTCTTATGGATCAGGGCATTTCCCACCCCCCGGAACACTTGAACAGAGCAGAGCGAAAGCGACTGAACCGGATGGCTGACCAGGAGCAGCGCGCTGGCGAACGGGCTGCCACCCAGAAGAAAAAGGGCAGAATAATCTTTGTCCTTAGCATCATCGGACTGCTTGTTATTGCCGGCATCTGGTACGTTGCTGCATCACAATCCGGGAAACCCGGGAAATATGATGCCTTTGCGCAATGCCTCACTGAAAAGGGAATCAGCATGGGAGGAGCGGACTGGTGCTCACACTGCCAAGCCCAGAAGAGGATGTTTGGTACATCATTCCAATTCATTGATTACCATGACTGCGACCGGGATCCTAGCTGGTGCAACCAGCATGCAATCCGGAGCTATCCCACGTGGCTTGTCCAGGGAAAGCAGTATGTTGGGGTGCAGCAGATGGATGACTTACGCACACTCTCTGGCTGCCCGCTTCCGGCGTAACGTAATCCTTTTATACCTCCCATTCCTTTTTCCCCTTATGTTTACGTACTCCCTTAACCCTGTTCTTTTCCATCTCGGCCCGCTGCAGATCCGGTGGTATGGCATCATCTTCCTGCTCGGGTTTATTATCACTTACTTCTGGCTGCAGCAGGAGCGGAAGCAGGGCAGGCTTGCGCTTTCTTCCGACGATATTTCTGACCTGCTGTTTTACCTGTTTCTTGGAGTGCTGATTGGTGCGCGCTTCTTTGCAGTGTTTATCTGGGAGCCCGCGTATTACTTCTCGCATCCCGGAAAGATTCTTGCGGTCTGGGAGGGCGGCTTGGCGTTTCACGGCGGGCTGATCGGCGCTGCTCTTGCTGGCTGGCTGTTCGCCCGAAAGAAAAATATCCCTCTTGCTCAACTTGCCGATACATTGACCTTGCCTGCGGTGCTGGGGCTGGCGCTGGGCAGAATCGCGAACTTCATCAACGGAGAGCTGTGGGGGACAGTCACTACTGTTCCCTGGTGCGCCAATGTTCCCGGAATCGAGGGCTGCAGGCATCCGGCGCAGATCTATTATGCGCTGAAGCGCTTTCTGGTGCTCGGCATCCTGCTGCTGATTGCACGGAAAGCGCACAAACCAGGATTCCTATTCTGGAACATGATAACCTTGTTCGGCATCGGGAGATTTTTCATTGACTTCTTCAAGGATGATCCAATCATCGGGCTGCTGACCATGGGGCAGTACCTCAGCATCCTTATGGCTGTTGCCGGATGCATTGCCCTCTTCAGATATTACCGCACAGATGTGCTGCAGCTATTCGCGCGCCAATCGTAAGAAATTCTGAAGCATCACTGCTCCATAAAGCACTTTCCCCCTTGGCTCTTCAGCAATATCCTCTCTTGTGGGACTGCGGTTCTTTGGTCTCTCCCCTATCCTTGTTTCAAAATTGTCAAGATAGATGCGTGCAGTCACCAACGTGTCATCAGGATGGCCCTGTACACCATAGACATGCTCACCAAACCTCATCATTTGGATGCAGTTTTTGTTCTCTACCAGCACATGGCAATCCCTGCCATCAGTGGGCATGACCGCCTTTCCGTGGGTGGAGAACAGCTCAAATGTGTCAGGAATTCCTGCAAGCACCGGATCCCGCTTCCCAGATTCTGTCTTAGACATCCAATACCACCCTGCTTCCGGATGCTCCAGGCTATAGACATCCTGCCCAAATACCCTTGCAGTTATCTGAATGCCCGCACAAATTGCCAGCACATACTTCCTCTGCGCCTCTGCCTGTTCAATAACCTGTGTAACAATATCGCGAATGGCATCATTCTGCTCCAGCAGCGGATAATCTGACCCGCTGAAGACTACTGCCCGATACGGGCTAATATCAACCTGTTTTCTCCGCCGTATCACTACCGGATCATTGAATGTTTGCGCAATGACAATCTCCAGGCCATTATTGCTGGCTTCAATAAGCGCATACTGAATGCTCCGGGTATACTGGCTTATTCGCCGCCTTGATTCGAGCCGGTGAAGGTCAAGAAGCAGCACACGATCAGCCATACCCTCTGGGATACAGCATTTCCTTTAAAAGTTTTATTATGGCAGAGTGTATAAGACTATGCCAATAAATCAAAAATAAAAAAGATAATGCCGTTACCCAAGCTGCGCCTCAATCGCCTGCTGGAAGACCGAGAACGGCACTGCGCCGCTGATCGGAGCGTTTCCGACAATGAAGTACGGCGTGCCTCTCCCGCCAGCCCTGCTCGCATCTGCCAGATCCTTGCTTACCTCAGCAGCCATCTTTCCGCTGTCCAGGCAGTCATTGAATTTTTTGGCGTCCAGGCTGAGCTCTGCCGCCCATGACTTCAGGCTGCCCGGGCTGAGCGCCGGCTGATTCAGGAATATCTTATCATGGTATTCCCAGAACTTGCCCTGCTCGTCCGCGCATTCTGCAGCTTCCGCTGCCTTCTGCGCATTCGGATGGATGCTGCTCAGGGGGAAATCCCGGTAGACAAATCTGACCTTGCCGGTGTCAATGTACTGGCTCTTGATCTGGTCAAAGGTCTCGCTCCGGAACCTGCCGCAGAACGGGCACTGGAAATCGGAAAACTCCACAATCGTTACCGGCGCATTCTTATCCCCTAATGCCGGGTCATCATCAACAAAATCAGCTGCCTGCACATTTGCCTGCGGCTCTTCAGGAAGCAATGGGCTTGGCGCAGCGCTCGGCGCTGCAGGAGCATTTCCTGTTGCCGATGTGCCGCTTCCCAGCCCAAACCCGCCGGTAAACAGCGAGAGCACAAACAAGATTGCGAAAAATGCTGTTGTCACCTTCCAGATGGTTGATTTCTTCAGTGTTACTGTTTCATCCTCCATTGGCATTCCCCCCTATTATCTTATTCTTTGTATTTTTTGGTGAAAGGCCTGCGCCCTATATAAACATTATGGTGAAAACCGAGGCATCATGAGCGCCTATTGCGCCAGAATTCCAGTTCCAGACGGTTTATACCCCTTTTTTGGCTATATCTTGACCGCAAGATGCACTGCAAATGTCTTCTGCTGCCGTATCCGCCTGATGAGCTTTCTCCGCTCGAGCTCAGCAACCAGCAGGCTTACTTTTGCCTTGGAGAGGCCTGTACGGAGGCGCAGGGTGTTCTGCGTAATGCCATCCTGCTCTTTTACCGCTTTCATAATCTGCTGCTCGTACGCATCCAGGCCGCGCAGGAGCAGACGGAACCTCTCTTCATCATCCTTTGCCTGCTGCTCATTTTCCAGCCGCCTGACAATCGCTTCCTCTCCCCGGGAAAAAAGCAGGAGATATGCCCCCAGGCCGAAGAAAAACCCCATCACGCCAAATGCGATATGGGAGGCAGACAATGTAGATTCCACGCGCATGCATTCCTCATCGCTGAAGCAACCGAGCGCCCTGCTTTCCTGCTGCAGGCTGAAGATAAAATTATAGAGGATACCGGTAATGGCTGCGCTCAGCACCAAGATGATGATTCCTATCTTTTTATTGTTCATTTACCGCAAATGCCCCCGCAGAATGATGCCGGCATTCGTGACAATCTTGCCGGAGAGCTCATCAATCTCCCCAATCCCTGGGTGGAGGGCGTGGACAATCTTTACCCGCTGTGCACATTCCTGGATCTGCTTCCCCTTGGATGCCATGCCCTGGAAGATTCCCTGGAGATGGTGCAGCTGCTTGTTCTCGTGATTCTTGACACAATTGTCAAAATACTCGATATTCCGCCTGATGTCCTGCACATCATCGAGCAGGGCAGCAACATGGCTGCCATACTGTTCCCTCACGATAGGGAGGGCGTGTGCGTCTATCTTCTGTTTTGCCTCTGCCGCAAGCCAGTCCAGGCGGAGCACGCTGTAGCGGATGCTGGACAGCTCCTCCGCGTGCCTGATTTTCTGGAGGGCACGCTGGGCTTCACTCTCTTTTTTCCGAAACATGCTTCATTTCTGGATTTTGTGCTATTTAAATTTAACTAGTGAAAGATTTTGGATGCGCACACAAACAGAGCGCCATGGGCGGCGGTGCGACGGCTGCGCCTATGAAACACCCCGAAGGGGGCAACCCCCGTTTCATCGCACGCCGCCATGGCGCTGGATGCGAGTGGGGACGCGCCCTTCGGGCTCCCGCATAGGCAATTCCGCAGAATTGCCGTCCAGCCGCCATGCTGGCGGCGTGCGGAAAGAACATATAAGCATACTCACTGCACCTAATGGAAACTTGCGTAGAACGGCAGCTCCTGCCTGGTCTTCTGCCTGATCTGGTGCTCGGTGAGGAAGGGATAGAGGATATGATTGACCTCATGCTTCATCACCTCCTGAAATTCCTGGCCATAGAGGGTGTCGAGAATCTGGATGATTCCCAGTCCGAGAAAAGCCCTGCCCAACACACCATGACCAAGGGCTGCCTGGCTCACCCGCTGGACTGATGTTCCTGCAGGGGTGTAGACTGCAAAGCTCTGGTAATAATTGATCCCGTTCCTGGGGAGGTCATACGGTCGGAGGAAGCGCTCCACCCTCTTTTTTGCCTTCTGCTTTTCGTGCTGTTCTGCCTGTTCCTGATGCTTGCTCTCCTGCTGCATTCCTATGACAAACTCATCATACTCCTGGGAGAACTTGCTGCTAATCTGGTCCAGGACGCGCCTTTGCTGCGCTATCTGCTCTTCATCCTGCTGTTCCTGCTGGTTCTGCCCGGTGCTGAATATCATACAATGATATCAATGATGCCGCCTGCCTTTTCCCTTGCAGAGATGACATCCTCGACTTCCACCGCTGTATGCTGCTGTGCTGCCAGATATTCAGGAAGGATGGCTTTTTGTGCTGCCACCTGCCTGCGGACAGATTCTGCGTGGGCTTCCACCTGCTGCTGGTAATCCCTTTGTACTGGTGTAAATGCCATGTTGGTTTCCAGCGCACGAACTTCCATCCCTGCCATAGGATTCCCTATTCATCATTCCTATAATAACCTTTTCCGCAATCTTTATATACTATTTCCCTGCACCCTGCCCTATGCCGAAAGTAACTGTCTATTCCACGCCGACCTGCCCCTGGTGCCACCGCACCAAAGAATGGCTGAAGGCGCATAAAGTTGCTTTTACTGACATCAATGTCGCTGCTGACCGACAGAAGGCAGAGGAGATGATCGAGAAGAGCGGGCAGATGGGGGTTCCGGTGACTGACATTGACGGGCAGATGGTGATAGGCTTTGATGAAGGAAAATTGAAGCGGCTGCTGAAGATTGCGGCGTAGGGTTCCACCATCTTTATTCCTTACTTTAATGACATCTTATTACCTTTGAGCAACCTTCCAAAGATATTCAAAATAATTCTTGTAAGATGCATACGCTGCCTTGTGCTCGACTATTATCCCTAGCGGTTCTTCAACCCACATAATCAGCGCTACCTTCCCATCAAAAATATAGGTGGACACAGAAGAATTAAACTTCTCCGGTACATACTTTATTCTCGTTAATGGGATTCTTGTCGGCTTAATGCTTATATTTGCGATAATCCTCATCTGTATCTTACTTTTTATCCGCTCTTTGTCCCATTTTGGGTAGTCATACGGGAGAAAATCTTTTATTTTATACTCTGCCCCGAAGTCCAGAATCTCTGTTTTTGATGCCAGCATCTCTTTGAGGACAGTCTTCACCCCTGCCAATCCCTTATAGCTATGCACATCCTGCTTTTCTTTCGCTGCCTGAAAGTCCAAGAGCAATTCCGGAACGACCTTCTTCGCTTCTTCCAGCTCAGACTCCTTTCCTTCGATTATCTCTGCAATCTTTTCTGGATTCCCTGCCTCAAAAAGCAGCTTATTCGCTTTGGTGATCTGGCTGATTAGCCCTTTCTCCCGCAACCCCCTCAGCGCATCATACACAGAAACCCGGTGCACTCCCGACCTTCGGGAAATCTCATTGGCTGAGGTAGAACCTGCTTTCAGCAGAGCCAGATAACATTTTGCCTCGTTGGGGCTGAGCCCAGCTTTTTTGAGCTTTTCTTGCTGCATCTTTCGTGCTCTGCTCTTCCCCCATTTAAATCTTTCTAAACGTTGTAATCACCACTACTACACTTCTTTAAATAATGTAACTACAAATAAGTAGTTATGATAAAGCGAAGAGTGATACCAGCCATTGACCGTGGCAAGGATTTCGGAGACTTCGGGGCAGATGCACAACGGCTGTTTATCCAGGAAACCGGCCAGCATATCGAACCGCTTTGCCACCATATTCGCACGCAAAATCACTTCGGTGACCATGTTGCTCTTGCAGATGTTGGGGGAGGCAATGGCATACTTGCCAAAGCGGTTTTGGCTGCCTTGGGGAAAGAGTACCCTTATCTCACCGTAGACCTTTTTGATATTGATGAAAGCAAATTTGCCAATGGCGAGACAAGAATCGCCCACATCGTTCATGATGCTTACTACCCCCTGGAGAAACAGTACGACGCTTTGATTGCACGGTCTATGCTCCACTATAATACGCCCGCTGAGCAACGGCACATCATTTCTGAAATGGCAGCGGGTACGCAACCTGGGGGTTTAGTAACCATTGTGCAGCCAATCCCTGTCTCTGCGGAAGATAAGAAAGAGGTTAATGGACTCTATCGTTTACTCTGCACGATGAAAGGGATAAGCCAAAAACACTGGTTACGGCTGCCAGAACTTGTCGGCATGGTTCAAGAAGCCGGATTATCACTTCACGAAGTACGGGTGTTAGAGGATGGATTTTATACTATTGATGGATTTTATAAAAGGAGATATGCCCTCTCTCACGATGAGGTTACTTCGGTACGATCATCTCTTGCTGGCAGGGAAGGGATTTGCATGCCGACGAGCATCATTACTGCTCTCAAACGGTGATTTCCCATGGCAATTGAACAAAAGATACTGGACCGAGAAGGACTGCAGGAGGCGTTGCTGGGGCTGGACACCCCTCCCTTTGACCTGGAGGGCACGTTGGATGTCATGGAAGAGATCCACGCGCTCAAGCGGGAAAAGCGCGCCATCATCCTTGGCCACTGGTACATGCGCGATGGAGTAAAGCTGGTAGCGGACTACCTTGGCGACTCGCTGGATCTCAGCAGGATTGCGCGGGCGACCGACGCTGATATCATCCTCTTTGCCGGGGTGCATTTCATGGCAGAGACCGCGAAGATACTCAATCCGGGGAAGAAGGTGCTGCTCCCGACATTGGAGGCGGGCTGCTCGCTTGCCGAAAGCATTGTTCCTGCAGATGTCCGGAGGCTTCGGGGCATGTATCCACAGGCGGCGATCGCCACATACATCAATACCTCTGCTGCAGTCAAGGCGGAGACCGATGTCTGCGTGACCTCGGCAAACGCCAGGCAGGTGATCTCCAAGCTGCCGCAGCACCAAGTGGTGTTCATACCTGACCAGTACATGGGAGCGAACCTGAAAAAAGAGCTGCCGGAAAAGGAGATCATCACCTACGACGGGGCGTGCATCCTGCACGAGCAGTTCACCGGGCTGCAGATCCCTGCACTGCGGGCCAGGAATCCCGGGCTGCGGGTGCTCTCCCATTATGAGTGCGACCCCAGCATCATCGCGCAGTCTGACATGCATGGGGGCACTAATGATATGATAAATTATATCCTTAGGGAGCGGGCCGCCGCACAGCGCGAGGGAAAGGCAGTAACCTTCCTGCTGGCAACAGAGTGTGGGCTGTCCTCAACACTAACATCGCAATTTCAGCAGAAGGGAATGCCGATAGACATTGTCGGACCATGCCACCTCTGCCCGTACATGAAGAAAGTGGACATCTATAACGTTCGCGATGCACTGCGTGATGAACGACTGGAGATTACTGTTGTGGAAGGCATCAGGATACGGGCATACCAGTCCCTGCAACGGATGTTTGAGTTGATGTCCTAATATTCTTTCGTAAACCATTTAAACAAATAAGTACCGCTCTCTTCCATGCGCCTCATCATGGTCCGGCACGGAGAGACTATTGAAAATCGACGCAAGATGTCCATGGGGCATAGGCACGGCACGCTGACCAGAAAAGGGATATCCCAACATCAGAAACTTGCCCGGCACCTGCGCAGGGAGCGGATCGATGCCATTTACTCAAGTGACCTGGGGCGGACTGTTCAGCTCGCGAAAGAGATACAAGAGTATCATGCTGTTCCAATCCATTACCGAAAGGCGCTGCGGGAGCGGAATATGGGTATCTTTGAGGGGAAGCCCTGGGGCACTGCCCAGGCATACGCGGAATCGCATGGGCTTGACCGCTTCACCTTCACTCCTGCTGCCGGAGAGTCCCTTGCCAGCCTGCATCAGAGAACTGCCCGATTCATCGCTGCTCTCGTCAAGAAATACCAGCATACGGACAAGACCATCCTGCTTGCCACCCACGGCGGATTCATCCGGAATGCGCTGATTCACGTCCTGCATCTTGGGCTTCCTGAAGGATACGCGCAGAAGTATCGGCAGCTGAACGCCTCAATTACCATCCTTGATGTGAATAAGCGAGGAAAACCAGCGATCCGCCTGGCGAATTCGGTGCGGCATCTTTCCGCATGAATGGCTTTATATCATCTATCTTTAATAAGAAACATTGGATTCCAAATAAGAAACCTGTAGGATGGCGTCATCTATATCTCTTTCTTTATCCTCTCCAGCACGGATTCGATCGTCATATATCCTGAGTCTTTGTTGATGTGCCCCGCATTCTTCAGAATGATCAGATGTGTACCGAGGTTTTCCGCGAGTTCCTCCCCCTTTGCTAATGTGACGTAAGGATCATTGTCTGAATTGATTACATAAAACCTCCTGCAGCTCTTCTTTATCTTTAGCCAGTCAAACCGCTTGGCCGTGAACGCCTTATTCAACTCATCAAAATCCCGGTTGCGCAGCAAGCCGATGAATCCCGCAACAAAAAATGCAGCCTTGACTGGGCGCTGCACCCGTTCGAGCACGCTCAACAGAAATGCAACTCCCAGGCTGTGGCCGATGAGCACCGTATCCTTATCTACATATCTATCGTATTTCCTGAACACCTTGAGCCATCCCTCCAGAGATTGGCCTTTGGGCGTGGGGAATTCCGGAACAAAAACAGTGCAGCCGAGCTTCTCCAGCTCAGCTTTCAGCCAGGGAAACCAATTGCCCTGCGGGCTGCTGCCGGTTCCGTGGACGATAATCACATTCGCCATACTACCCCTGATGTATACGAAGCTTTATATATCTTTATCTTTGAAAGACCCCATCCATGCCCGACCTTATCTCCATCGGCGATGTGACTGAAGACGTCTTTATCCAGGTTGATGAACTAAGCGTGCTCTGTCCGCATGGCAAACAAAGCTGCCTGCTCTGCATGCGGTTTGCAGAGAAGATCGCTGCCTCGCGCGTGGACAAGCTTACCGGAGGAAACGCAGGAAATGTCGCTATTGGCTGCAACAGGCTCGGCCTGCACTCTGCGCTGTTCAGCGTAGTTGGGGATGATGAGCAGGGAAGGCTGATACGGCAATCGCTGAAAAAGGAGAGAGTAAGCACCGCATATTTTTCGCTGAAGAAAGGAGAGCGGACAAACTATTCTGTGGTGATCAACTATCAGGCGGAGCGCACTATCCTCGTGCACCATGAGCCCAGGAAGTATCCCCGTTTCCATCTTGCGCCTTGCCGGATGCTGTACTTCACTTCCATGGGCACAGGCAGCGAGAAACTGCACCGGCCGCTGCTTTCGTATGCCAAGAAGCATCATCCCTTTTTTGCCTTTAATCCCGGCACGCACCAGCTCAAATCCGGGCTGCGAAAACTCAAACCCTTGCTGCAGGCGAGCGATGCCGTTTTCCTGAACACTGAGGAGGCGCAATTGCTGCTTTCCACACAAAAGATTGACTTTCCCTTCCTGCTCCGGAAGCTGAAGGCGAGCGGGACAAAGATTGCGGTTATCACTGATGGGCCTGCGGGAAGCTATGCGTATGACGGCAGGACATTCTGGTACTGCCCAATATATGACGTGCCGATTGTGGAGCGGACGGGTTGCGGGGACAGCTATGCCTCTGGGTTTCTTGCTGCATTGTTTTACGGCCATGACATCCCTGAGGCGATGCGGTGGGGGACGCTGAATGCTGCCTCGGTCATCCAGCAGATCGGGCCGCAGGCGGGATTGATGAAGCTCAGCAAACTCCGGAAGATACTGCGGGCGAATACGGGGTTTACGGCGAGAATGACTCATCAGGCGCGCGAGAGTAAGACAAAATATCGCCCCCGGAAGTTCCGGAAGCTCTGAATCACAGTTATGGTGCGGAAGGGTGATTAATCGGAATTCCTGTTTCCCGAAGTATGATGCAACTCACAAAATCTTTGATGATTTTGCTGAGTGAGTAATACTTGTAAAGCGAACCGAAACCCTTTGATGGGTTGAGGGTACCCAACTAAAAACGTATCATATATCGTTTTTAAGACAAAAAGAGACCAAACACACAGTAATGTTTAAATAGTTGTTTATATGCAATCCTATGAGG
>JACQNA010000015.1 GCA_016203335.1 Candidatus Woesearchaeota archaeon | reverse complement strand
TATGATATATTTTATCATATAACCAGATGGCAAAGAAGCCCATATCCGCGACGATTGATGAAAGCCTCATCAGATGGATTGAGGCGCAGCTGAAAGACAGGACTAAGTATCGCAATAAGTCGCACCTGATAGAGATAGCTCTGGAAAAGCTGAGGAAGCCCTAATGCCCTTATTCACCCAGGACAAAGCATTCGCCTATGATGTCGTGCGCGAGGGAGAGGAAATTATCCTGAAGATAGCGATGGACACCTATCCCGGAGTGCCTTCGCTGGAGGATGATGAGGCAGTCATGGCCCGCACCATAGACCTCATCCGCGAAGCAGGGAACATCACAAAGATTGTGTATACCCAGCGCAGGGAGTATGAGTATGATGAGGGGCAAACACAGATGCTCGCAGAGATTGCCCGGCTCCAGAGCCAGTTTGTCCAGGAAAAAATCATCTCCTACGGTGGTTTGCAGAATCCGCAGCAGTACGCAAAGCTGCAGGAGCTGCTGCTGAACACATTGAAGGCAGATCCTATCGGCTGCTATGTGATGATGAGGAGAATGGTGAGAGAGGAAGAGATTCGCCAGGAATCCGGGCAGCAGCTCCTGCAGAAGAGCGCCGCAGTGCTCAAATATGCGGTGAGCATGCTCGGAAAGACCAGGCTGATTCAGGCAGTTGAAAGCCAATTGGCAGGCCATGAGCCGGGAAAGCGGGAGCTCTACCGCCAGGTATTCCATGCAGATGTCAAGCCGGATTTCATGTTCTCCAAGCTTCAGGCAGCGTTTCCCATAGATGCAGAGGAGATAGACAGCTACCAGGTTGGCAGCACCCAGGTAACGATTTTCAGCCTGCCAGGCACTGTCCAATACCTGTACCATATCATTCCGCCGGAATTCTCCCTCAGCGAGGAGCAATACGAGATCCTTGATGCAGCCCGCACGATCATGGCAGAGCACAGCCCGACCAAAAATGAGTTTGTGGACCCCGAGCGCGCGCGCCAGGTGTTCTCCAACATCAGCCATGACCTGATAGAAGAGCTTGCAGAGTCCCGCAGCTATCAGCTTCGTGTGAAGGAGATTGATATTTTGGCAGACATTCTGGTCCGCTATACGATTGGCTTTGGCCTGCTGGAAATCGTGCTTGCGGATGAGAAGGTCCAGGATGTTACCTTGAACTCTCCCATGGGAAAGATACCGCTTTTCATCGTCCATCAGGATTTCGGCGACTGCAGGACAAACATCTATCCCACGATCACTGATGCGGAATCATGGGCGTCAAAGCTCCGCATGGCGTCCGGCAGGCCGCTGGATGAGGCAAACCCTATCCTGGATACCGAGCTGCTCCTTCCCGGCTCAAGGGCAAGGGTAGCGGTGATTGCCCCGCCGTTAAACCCCACCGGGCTGGCATATGCGCTGCGCAGGCATCGGGATAAGCCATGGACATTGCCCCTGTTCATGAAGAACAAGATGATTGATGGCCTGGGTGCCGGGCTGCTCAGCTTCATCATTGATGGCAGCAGGACCATGCTGATCGCAGGCACCAGAAGCGCGGGAAAGACCGCATTCCTGAGCTCACTCCTCGTAGAGATCATGCGCAAGTACCGGATCATCACGATTGAAGATACCTTAGAGCTGCCGGTTTCTGCGCTGCGCAATCTCGGGTATAATATCCAGCAGATGAAGGTTGCTGCCGCGCTCACCAGGGGAACCACAGAGGTCAGCGCTGACGAAGGCATCCGGACAACCCTCCGCATGGGAGATTCCAGCCTGATTATCGGAGAAGTGAGAAGCACTGAGGCCAGAGCACTGTATGAAGCCATGCGGGTAGGAGCAATGGCAAACGTGGTGGCAGGCACGATTCACGGCGATTCCCCCTACGGGGTGTATGACCGGGTAGTCAATGACCTTGGAGTGCCTAAAACATCATTCAAGGCGACAGATGTGATTATTGTGGCAAATCCGGTGCGGACCGCAGACGGCCTGCACCGCGTCAGAAGGATAACCCAGATCACTGAAGTCAGGAAACAGTGGGAAAATGATCCCTTGGCAGAGCACGGGTTTGTGGACCTGATGAAGTATGATGTCAAGGCAGACCAGCTGCTTCCCACCCCTGAGCTGATCAGCGGCGAATCCGATGTCCTTAAGCAGATTGCCGCCAATGTCAAGGAATGGGCAGGAAACTGGGATGCGGTCTGGCAGAACATCCTGTTGCGGAAGCAGGTGAAAGAAGCGATTGTGGAATATGCAGCAAAACTGGGCAGGGCTGACCTGCTGGAAGCGGATTTTGTCGTGGCAAGCAATGATGAGTTTCACCGGATTGCGGACAAGGTAAATGCAGAAGCTGGCTTGGATACCAAGCGGATATTTTTTGAATGGAACGAATGGCTCAAGCGCAGCATCAAGCAGAGCAGCGGAGCAGGAAGATGAAAGGGCTGAAAGAGCGCTATCAGCAACGGATCGAGCAGGAACTCGCTCTCCCAAAGCAGAGCGCATTCCAGGACATCACGAGCAGGGACTATCAGCAGTTCAAGAAAGAGATTATGCCGAAGCATCTGGGCTGGTACGAGCGCGCGTGCACTGCCTGCGAAAAAGTCATTAGGCTCAAGCCGGACCAGGTGACCGCAGAGCGGATGCAGCAGAGCATGGAGAGCATCCATCTCGAGATGACTCCGGCAGGCGCGGTGAGCTTTGCAGTGATTGCCCCGCTGCTCCTGTTTATCATCGGATCGCTTGCCGGCTATGTGCTCTTCCAGTCCACATTCTTCATTGTTTTTTTCCTCATCGCCGGAGCATCGCTGGTGTACCCGCTCATGAAGCTGCCTGAGTTCCTTGCAGAGAGCTGGCGCCTGAAAGCAAGCAACCAGATGGTGCTCTGCATCTTTTATGTAGTGACCTACATGCGCCATACCTCGAATCTGGAAAACGCCATCCAGTTCGCTGCAGCGCATCTTGCCCCCCCGCTCTCCCTGGACTTAAAGAAAGTGCTTTGGGATTTTGAGACCGGGAAATATGACTCGGTCAAGGAGTCATTGGACCACTACCTGGAGAGCTGGCGCGAGTGGAACATGGAGTTTGTGGAGGCGTTCCACCTGATCGAGTCCTCTCTCTACGAAAGCGCAGAAGGCGCGCGCCTCGGATCATTAGACAAGGCATTGGATGTCATTCTTGAGGAAACCTATGAGAAGATGCTGCACTATGCGCAGAACCTCAAGAGCCCCATGACCATGCTCCACATGATCGGCATTATCCTTCCTGTCCTGGGATTAGTGATCCTTCCCCTGATGGTAAGTTTCATGGAAGAGGTGCAGTGGTACCATATCGCCATGCTCTATAATGTTGCGCTGCCAATCGGAGTGTACTATCTCGGCAAGTCCATCCTTTCCAAGCGCCCAACAGGATATGGTGATACTGACATTTCAGAGATGAATCCCGAGGTGAAGAAATACCGGAACATTATAATCAAGATAGGCAATGCTGAAGTGCAGCTCAGCCCGCGCTGGATTGCATTGCTCATCGGCATGGTGCTTGCCTTCATTGGCCTGCTGCCAGTGATCATCCACTTCGTCAATCCTGATTTTGCTGATTTTGGAATTGGAGATAGTGACGAGGCAAGCAGCTGCGGCAGGCAGTTCTGCTTCCTGGATTACCATCAGAGCACCGCGCGCGAGGGTCCGCGCGTAGGAACAGTTGTCGGCCCCTACGGTATCGGCGCTACTCTCCTGAGCCTGCTCATCCCGCTCAGCATCGGGCTGGGAATCGGCATATACTATCATTTCCGCTCAAAGAATGTAATGAAGATCAGGCGTGATGTCGAGCAGCTGGAGAATGAGTTTGCATCCGGCCTGTTCCAGCTCGGCAATCGCCTGGGCGACAACCTTCCTGCGGAGATTGCATTCGGGAAAGTCGCTGCCATCATGCAGGGCAGTGTCTCCGGCAGGTTCTTCGCCCTGGTCAGCAGCAACATCTCGCGGCTGGGAATGAGCGTCAAGGAAGCAATATTTAATCCCCAGCAGGGCGCAGTGGTAAGCTTTCCCTCCAACATCATCGATTCCTCGATGAAAGTGCTCCTTCAGTCGGTCAAGAAAGGGCCGCGGACAGCAGCCCAGGCATTGACCAATATCGCAAGGTATGTCCGGGAGATCCACAGGGTCAACGAGCGCCTGAAAGATCTCATGGAAGATGTTATCTCATCCATGAGGTCGCAGATTGCATTTCTTGCTCCGATTATTGCGGGCATTGTGGTGGGCATCACCTCCATGGTAGCGACCATCATCGGTCAGCTCAGCGCCAAGATGAGCGGACTGGCAGCAAGCTCCGGGCAGTCCCCGCTCGGGTTTGCAACGCTGTTCGGGGAGGGCATCCCCTCGTATTATTTTCAGATCATCGTCGGGCTGTATGTGGTGCAGATTGTGTACATCCTCACCATCCTGGTCAATGGCATTGAGAACGGCTCAGACTCCCTGAATGAGAAGTATCTGCTGGGGGTGAACATGGTGAGAAGCATCGTGTTGTACGTGCTGATTGCCGGCGCCATCATCCTGCTCTTCAATTTCATTGCCGGACAGTTCCTCCGCTTTAATGCAATGGGCGTATAATAAAGAAAAAGATGGGGACGCCGTGACTTTCCGCTTCTCGCTTTTGAACACGGGACACCTACGTCTTCAGCGTAGTGCTCTCCCAGGCTGAGCTACGTCCCCATACCAGCAGGCAGGCACAGCCGGATTTATATAAGTTGTGATTTGGTTTAAGAAAGAATCATATCACTTCTTCTTCGTCAGAAGTCTCAACATCCTCGCCAGCATCATCGTCAGCAGTGCTTTCCTCGCTCCCCTGCCCAGCAACTGGTGTTTGTTTCGCCGGGGAATCGCTGCGCTTCTCCACAATAATCTTCCCAAAGCGCCCCGCAGATATCTGGAGCTCCCCCTGCCATTCATTCACATAGCCGTTCTCGATCCTGATGGTATCTCCCATCTCCACCTGGTCAATCTCATCGTTCCACAGCGTCATGGAGATCTCCCCGGTCGCATCCTTGATGCGGGCATTGCATACCCTGCCCGCCTTCCCGAACTTCTGGAATTCCCGGACATCGCCTTTCTCGATGATATCAGCGGTGATGGTCACGTTTCCCTGCTTCGGCTTGAGGTCTTTGATAGCCATACAGTGAAGAATGAGGCAGGCATTTATAAACATTGTGCCTATTTCTGGAGCTC
>JACQNA010000003.1 GCA_016203335.1 Candidatus Woesearchaeota archaeon | reverse complement strand
GTATAGGGAATGCCAGGGAATATTCTCTCCGAGCCATGTACAGACGTTCTTAGATATCATAATAGAGAGCGTTTCGCTGGGGAGAGGCAGCAGTAGAGACATCAGCAGTTTGAATGGGAAATATTTTCTCGATGCAGGGTCAGGTGACGGGCGGGGATTGGCAGTGGCATCGCTGTTCGGTATGCAGGCATACGGCATTGAGATGGATGAAAGCCTGGTCAGCATAGCGCAGAAAGCAGCAGATGATCTCGTTGAGAGATTTGTGATACCACGACGCTTTGTAGTGGCGCACGGCGATTTTAATGATGGTGCGTCTTATCAGCGATTAGGTGCAGGCCTCAGCGAGATGGATCTCCTGTTTCATAGCATCAACTCCCTATCTATTGTGCCATTCTTTCAGAGGTTTGCAGGGGAAGGAAAAGCATCTGCCCGATTGGTACTTTTGGGAGGAAAGTATGTTGCAGAAATGTACTCTGAAGATGTTGCAGAGGTTGGTTTGCAGATATCAGCAGTCCGCCGTGTGGAAGGGCCGACACGCGCATTTGGCTATTATACCATCATCACGCATTTACCTCATGGAGGCGCCGCGCCTTCGGCACATAGTTGAGCAGCTTGCCCTGTACCAGCTTTCCGCTGCCGAGAAAGTCAGACATATGTTGTACTAATACAAAACCTGTTTCTTTTTTATCATAGGTGATGCTTTCTCCTTTCATCCAGAGCTCTTTCTGGGCGTCGGGTAGAGTAATGATGTTTTTCGTTGCCCCCGGCCCAATGATCTGGCTCCCCTCGATGCTCAGGCGCAGCCCGTCCGGCTTCAGCTCGCCGAAGTAGAGCCCGATGCTGTTCACCCGGAGTGCGCTAAAATCAAGGTCAAAGAGCGACCGGTTGGAGATAAAGATATTGCCGTCCTGATGCTGCAGAAAGACATAATCAAGGGATCCGGTGAAGCCAAACTGCTGCCTGAGGAGGGCAAACAGCTGGCTGCGCTCCCTGCTGTTGAGGATATGGAGGTTGTTCATAGGTCAGGAACAGTATCATAAATGTCTCGGCAGAGCCGGCTAAGCCGAGCTTGCATCCGGACATGGTTCTGTGTATGGGGAAAGCCATCTTCAAGTTTTTTTCTGCTTTTACCGGTTCTCCTGAGATGCGTGGCAGTACCTGGTCCTATCCTATTTGGATTGTTGACATGCCGAAAATGGCTATCTTCTGAGAAAAACTCATCAAGAAAGTAATCAGTAAGGGTAGTGTACTGGACTGAGATGACTGTTGCTGGGTCGTCAACCCGCTGGAGATAATACCGGACAAATCCAAGTGTCTTGTCCGGCTCATTCCTGAAATCTTTTTTGCCGTTCTCTCTTTTATCAGGATCTTCAAAGCTAGGATATTCAAGGACAGCCCAGCCAGCTTCACGCAGTTTACTATAGACCATCGTATCAAAACGCGCATAAGTACCACCCCACTCAAGCGCGATGACCTTGATGCCCATAACATCCCAAACAGCGTATTCGTGAGGTTGAAGGTCAGCATAGCTGCCGGAATGCCGTGCCTGCGCTTCAGCAAGCCGTTTTAAGAATTTGTCCGTTGCCCGGGAGACTCCTTTGACACGGACATAGAAGTTGTGATAAGGTAAACTGCTGTTTGCGTCCCTCTGCACATACAGTTTCCGCCGCAAGTCAGTGAGATGCATACCAATAAGAAAATTAATATCAGTAGGCCGTTCCCGCTCAGGAATATTTCTTTTGAGGAAGCGTCTGCGATAGATGCCGGTGTATCTGCACAACTGGACCTTTCGCTCCTCCTCCCACTCTAGCTGGCTCCGCTGCACCTTTGCTTTTCTCTTCTTGGAAATATACCATCGGTGGTAGGTACGAAGCTGATCAATAAAGGTTTCCGGCCGGTTATCCATGGTAGGCTGAAGAAGATGAAGAGCGTCTTTCAATTGATCCTTAGTTCGGTAATCATAACGGTCATCACGATATCTCGCTGCATTCATCCGTTTATCCGGCTGGACAATGAGCAGCATCAACTCTTCAAGGTGTCTCATCTCCTCGCAGTACCGGTCGTGCAGCAGCGCCTGGGCATATGCATACTCGCCCTCTGACCGTAATCCGTTCGGCGTGAGGTCAGTAGGGTTTGCAGCGTAGAGAAAAATATCTGATATGCTGCTTTGGTCAGTGAGCGACGATATCATTTGCCGTTTCCTCCATGAGTACTGTTACTATTAGTACGATTACCATTTCGTCTTCTGCTTCCAGAATGGTTATTGCCATCCACATCAGCTGGCAGCTCTCCCCTCCACTCAAAGGTAAAAAGTTTATGCGGATCATGTTTTCCCGCAGTAACATTGGCTGCATCCTCAGCATAGAGTCCAAAGATGTGTTTAAGGAGTAGGAAATGGCGGTACTGTGTCTCGACATCTTCTTCAAGCTGCAATAAAGGCTCGTAGTTTCCCTTCATAGCAGGAAGGTAGACATTGCGCATAACATCATTCGGCGTGACTCCCTGAGTAAGCTCCTTAATGCTTTCGCTATCTGCATACTGCTCGACATTGTCCTCGATACGCCGTGCAATACGGGAAGGCAGTTGCCGGCGAAGCCTGCGGAGATATGGATAAATAACCTCGTTAAGAGTTGACTGAATAAGATAATCCTTCAGGGTAACAAACGTGTTATCATATTCGTCTCGGGGTTTTGTGTTATCAGGGCGCTCGTTGGGCTTTCTGGTTCCATTGATATACAAGCATGAAAAATCAGTATTGCAGAAGTTCTTAACCAGGGAGAGCAGCACACGGGAGATGGGGATGCCGACAAGCTCAAAATTCTGTGCGATGCGATCAGCTGGTTTTGCCCGCCGTGGCCTGCGGTCATTCCCTTGTCGATAAATTTGGTGAAGAAGATAGTAGAGATGGTCCTTGCGGGTATCCATAATGACATCAAGAGTCTCTTGTATGTAGGGCACGCCGCGAATCTCTTCCAGGGGCATGCGTTGGATATGCGATGCCAGTGTACGGAGCCGTGCCACATAACTCATGCTATGATCTTTTGCCCGCATCACAAGATCAAAAAGTCTGACAATATCCGGGTAATGCTGCTGTAGATAGGGTCTGTTGGTGAGATCCCATTCGGCGATTTGAGAGCGGATGTTAGTGAGATTCTTATAAAAGGGGTCGCTCAACCGGTCAATGATGGCAAAAGCATCCAGGGCAGCTTGGTTGTAATCTGCACGCTGTCGTGCAATGCTTACCCCCACCCGGGGCAGGAGTGGGGTATCCTTGGCAATATCGAGAAGATGATCGTATAAGGTGTCCGACTCAACTAGTCCATCCTCAATAGTGTCATGAAGCAGGATAGCCGCAATGGTCTCTATCTTGACGTTCTGCTCTGTATCGCAATGCCTGAGAATGCGTGCAGCATCAATAGAGTGCTTTGAATTCAGGTGCTTTCCCGCTTTCCTTGTTTTGCCCTCATTAATGTCTAGCTCGTAGCGGAGGCATTCCGTAAGAAGATAAACAGTTGACTCAAGCCCGTGAAGGAGTTCGCCAGGCAACAGCTCGCGCCGGGCAAAATTACGAAGCACATATGGTCTGCCTTTACGGGAGGCATCCAACAGCCCACGTACTCTCCTGTTCGGGATGGGTTCATATCTTTGATAGGGGGAGGTCATAAGGTAGTACAAGCAAAAATTTACAATAACTCATCAATCTTCTTCTTTCCCTTGGCGTCGTTGGCCGCCTTTGCTTTCTGCGCCTCTGCCTCCAAGTCCACGCCAAGCTCCTTTAATCCCTTGATGTGCACCTGCATGAGCTGCTCGACAATCTGCAGCAGCCGGAGAAGCTCCTGCCGCTCTTTCGCAAGCGTGGAAAGCGCTCCTTTGTGGAAGCCGATCTGCTCTGGTGATTCTTGTTTTGCCATAGAGAAATGAGAACCCTGCAGGCATTTATAAAGGTTTCGCAGATGTTTACCGGGTAGTGATTACTCACTAAAGAAAAGGTGCGCTATTTCCTCCGCACCGCTCGTTTCACCGCAGCAATGATACCGGTGCTCGTCAGCCCGAATTTCCGCATCAGCTCACCAGGCTGCCCGGATTCACCAAACCGATCCTGCACGCCAATCATCTCCAGAGGAACAGGATATGCTTTGCCCAGCAGCTCCGCAACAGCCCCCCCTAATCCTCCGGTGACCTGGTGCTCCTCAGCTGTCACCACTGCCCTGGTTTTCCGCACAGCCCGCAGTATGGTCTTGCTGTCCAGCGGCTTGATCGTATGGCAGTTGATCACCTGCACAGAAATTGTTTTCTTCAGATGCTCCGCAGCGATTAATGCCTCGTACACCAGTGATCCGCAGGCAATAACAGTGACATCCTTCCCTTCCCGATATATTTCCGCCCTCCCGATCTTGAACGGAGTTTTCTCAGTCGTGATGACTGGTACCTTCTCTCGTCCAAAACGAAGATACACTGGCTTGAGGTATATTGCGGCAGCGAGCGTCGCCTTCCTCGATTCAATCGCATCAGTAGGAACAATAACCGTCATATTCGGCATCGCGCGCATCAGCGCAATGTCTTCCAGCTGCTGATGGGTTGCGCCGTCAGGCCCGACAGAGATTCCTGCATGCATTCCTGCAATCTTCACCGGCACATTGTTCAGTGCAATAGTTGTCCTGATCTGCTCCCAGTTCCTTCCAGGAGAAAATGCAGCGTATGATGACATGAAGGGGATCTTCCCGTAATTCGCCATGCCCGAGGCAACAGTCGCAAGCAGCTGCTCCGCAACTCCTATCTCGATAAACCGCTCAGGAAATGCTTTTTTGAATCCCTCAGTCCTGGTGGATTCTGTCAGGTCAGCGCAGAGCGCCACTACTTCAGGATATTTTTTTCCCGCTTCTACCAGCCCCTCACCGTAGCCGTTTCTCGTTGGTGCCTGCTCAACAGCAGGGGAATACAATTTTGGCGAGAGGTGCATCTTCATTCATGCTCACCCCGGATCTTTCCCCCTAATGTCCGCAGCTCGTGCAGGGCAACCCTTGCCTCCTCTGGCTTCGGCGGCTTGCCATGCCATTCCGGCATGTTCTCCATAAAGGAAACTCCCTTACCGGGGATGGTGTGCGCAATAATCACCGTGGGCCTTTCATACACTGCCTTTGCATGGTCAACTGCAGCAATAATCTCCCGGAAATTATGGCCGTCGATATGCAGCACATGCCAGTTGAATGCCTTGTATTTGTCCTCTAACGGCTCCAGGGGCATCACCTCTTCCGTATGCCCGTCAATCTGGATATTGTTCCGGTCAACAATCGCTGTTAGATTGGAGAGCTTGTACTTGCCTGCAAATAAGACTGCTTCCCAATGGTTGCCCGCATCATGCTCGCCGTCAGAGCAGATGCAGTAAACCCTGAATTTCTTATTATCCATCCGTGCTGCATACGCATACCCTGCTGCCTGCGCTAAGCCGCTGCCCAATGGGCCTGAAGTGGTCTCTAATCCAGGCATCCGCTCCCGCTCCGGATGCCCCTGCAGCCTGCTGCCCAGCTTTCTGAGTGTAGAAAGCCATTTCTTGGGAAAATAGCCGGCGTATGCCATAGTAACATACCGAACAGGCACGATATGCCCGTTCGAGAGAAACAGCCTGTCCCTATCCTTCCACAGCGGCTTGTGCGGATTATGGCGGAGAATAGCAAAATAGAGCGCGGTAAAGACATCAGCCATGCCTAATGGCCCTGCGCTGTGGCCAGAGCCAGCGTGCACCAGCATCTTGATAAGGTCTTTCCTGATCTCGTTTGCCTTGAGCCTCAGCCCGCGGATGTCTGTTATTCTTTTCATTCCAGTGCTGCACGAAGCAATGCTACTCCTTTTTTTGGATCCCGAAACCTGCCGATGAATGATCCGGAAGCGATATATTGTGCTCCGGCATCAGCAATGGCACGGATCGTCTTCTGGCTTGCCCCGCCGTCAAACTCAATAGGGGGGCAGTTCCTCTGTTTCCTCAGCCATCTTACTTTATTTAAAGTTTGCGGGAGAAAGGGAGCGGCGTTCCTGCCCGGCTCAACCCCCATCACGGTCACCTGGTCAATGGTGCGGAGATATGGTTTCAGGGCAGAAGCTGGTGTTTTCGGATTGATGGCAATACCTGCCTGCAATCCGGCACTGTGAATCCGCCTGATCAGGGAAAGGATATTTTTCTTTTCCACAGCCTCATAATGGAAGAGCAGCAGGGAGAATCCCTTGCCAAAGAAGCCTGCGATATGCTGCTCAGGATGCTCTATCATGAGATGCGCCTCGACGAATTGCCGGGAGAATGCAGGCATCTGCCGGACAGCGGCCGAGCGGTAAGGGACAAATCGCCCATCCATCACATCAATTTGTATCCGGGAAAATCTGCGGTAGCGGGAAAGCTTCCTGCGGAAGGTACGGATGTCCCTGGTGAGTATGGTCGGAATGATCGTGGTCATAGCCGGGAGAGCTTGGCAATCCTTCTCCGGTGCCGGGCGTGCCCGCTGAAGGAGGTGGAGAGCCAGAGCTTGAGCACTCGTTTTTGTTTGGCGGTGCTGAACTTCCTGCCCCGCAGGCAGAGGATGTTCGCATCATTGTGTAAGCGAGACATCTTTGCAGTATACGCATCGTATGCACAGACTGCCCGGATGCCCTTGAACTTGTTGGCAGCGATCACCATACCTGTTCCTGTCCCACAGATGAGGATGCCCTTGTTCTTCCTGCTTTTCTGCACCTGCCGGGCAACCAGCTTGGCATAGTCTGGATAATCGTCTGTGCTGTGCGGATCAAAGCTGCCGACATCAACAACTTCCTCCGGGGAAATCTTCGCCAGATACTTTTTCAGCTCCTCTTTCAATGCAAATCCCGCATGGTCGGCGCCGAGGTAGATCATGTGGAATACTGGATGGCAAAGGTATATAATCTTTGTGATTCACTTGGCACACTGTATAGTACCGAAATTGGTTTACATTCCGATGGAACT
>JACQNA010000103.1 GCA_016203335.1 Candidatus Woesearchaeota archaeon | reverse complement strand
ATATATAAGTATACGAAAGAGTATACTGCTAAAAAAAGCAGGTGATATGATGGAGAAATCCGTGCTGCTCTTCAAGGAGAACGTGGACGCGTGGATCAAGCAGATCCGCAATGAGCTTTCTGAATTCGAGGACATTCCTGCGGTAGTGGAAGAAAATGTCAACAATATCCAGCACAACTACGAGCTGATCCAGGAGATGCGGGATGAGGTGGAAGACCTCAAGCAGGAGCTCAAGCTTCTCAAGATCATGCACATCCTGGTGCTCAAGCAGAAGAATGAGCAGGTGAACGCCTCATAAGCGGCCTGCAAAGGGCTCTGGAGAAAATCTCGCTGCTGCTCGGGTGAGCATCGGCTCAGGTCATGATTCTGCAACGTAAAGGCAGGCATCCCCGGGTGGGGCGTCCCCCTGCCTGCCGCTTAGAAGACACGAGATAGACCTTCGCATATTGATGCTCACCTACATTTTCTCCAGCGCCCCTGGAAAGAGAAGATTAATATAGGGAGTTTTCTTCAGCCACAGTATGGACTTCAAACAGGAAATCAGCAAGGCCCTGGAGCATCACGGTGCAAAAGATGTCCATCTGGAGGTTCCGCCGGATGGGATGGGCGACTTTGCGTTCCCCTGCTTCTTATTGCGGGAGCATTTCAGGAAAAGCCCTGCGGAGATTGCCTCCTATCTGAGCCAGAAGATCAGGCTTCCGTTTCTGGAGAAGATTGAGGCAAAGGGCCCCTACCTGAATTTCTTCATCAAGCGGCAGGCGCTGGCGCAGCAGGCATTGGCAGCAAGGATTAGCCCGGTGAAAAAAAGGGGAAAAACAGTCATGATTGAATATTGCGCACCGAATACGAACAAGCCGCTGCATCTCGGGCATCTCCGCAATATCTGCATTGGGCGCGCAGTGAGCGCTCTGCTCAGGCATCAGGGATATACAGTCATCCAGGCAAACCTGGTGAATGATAGGGGAATCCACATCTGCCAGAGCATGCTTGCCTACCAAAAGTGGGGCAAGGGAAAAAAGCCGGATAAGAAGCCGGACCATTTTGTCGGCGATTTTTATGTGCTCTACCAGCAGAAGAAAAATGAGGCGCTGGAAAAAGAGGCGTATGAGCTCCTCCAGAGGTATGAGCACCGCGACAAAAAGACCATTGCCCTCTGGAAGCAGATGAATGAGTGGGCGCTGGAGGGGTTTGCCCGGACATTCCAGGAGTTCGGCGTACGGTTTGACATAACATATTACGAAAGCAGGTACTACCAGCAGGCAAAAGATATGGTGCTGGAATATTATAAGAAAGGCATATTCAAGATGGACCATGCAGGCAATATCATTGCTGAGCTGGAGCAGTTTGCCCTGCCCTACCGAGTCCTGCTGCGGGATGATGGCACCTCAGTGTATATCACCCAGGACATGTATCTTGCCTTTCAGAAATTCAGGGATTACCGCCTGGAAAGAAGCATATATGTCGTTGCCTCTGAGCAAAACCTCCATTTCCAGCAGCTCTTTGCAGTGCTCTCCCTGATGGGCCTGGACAAGGAAAAGCTCTACCACCTCTCCTATGGGCTGGTGAATCTGCCCGAGGGAAGGATGAAGTCCAGGGAAGGCAAGGTCGTTGATGCTGATGATATTATCGCAGAGATGGAAGCCCTGGCACGAGAAGAGATCAAGAAGCGCCACCAGCTGCCGGAAAAAGAGCTCGCGCAGCGGAGCAAGGCAATTGGATTGGCAGCGCTCACCTTTTATATGCTGAAATTTGACCATGCCCGGGACATGACGTATAATCCTGCGGAGAGCATCGCATTTGAGGGAGAGACCGGCCCCTACATCCAGTACACCCATGCCAGAATCTGCTCAATCCTGCGGAAGCATGGCAAGCAGCCGGAGAAAGCCTCAGCAGAGCCGCTTTCCACCGCAGATGATGCTGCGCTCGCAAAGCTGATCATGGAGTTCCAGCCGGCAGCAGAGAAGGCAGCGCTGGAGTACAAGCCTGCGCTGCTCTGCACCTATCTCCTGCACCTCTGCCAGGCATTCAACAATTACTATGCCCATTTCCCGATACTCAAGGCTGATCCGCGGACCAGGGACGCGCGCCTTGCGCTCGCACAAAAGCTCAAAGAGCTCATCGGAGTTGGCCTTTCCCTGCTCGGCATAACAGCGCTGGAAGAAATGTAGCATCTCACATGCAGCACGCAGATGAAAAGAGGGGGTGGATACAGCACAAGAAGATCATAGTAGTGATTGCCATTCTCCTGATTATCGGAGGAATATACGGCTTCCGGCTCTGGACAGAAACAAGGTTTCTCCTTGGCAAGAGCATTATCATATCAGTTATTCCTGCAGAGGCATCATTTTCCCTGGCATACGGCGAGCAGCAGAATATCACTTTCACAGTTACTGCCGAGCATGCCTGGCCCTGTGCAGCCAGCTGCCAGTTCCAGTTTCAGGACACCAGCAGCAATGCAACGATTGATGCAGGAAAAGTGCTGCTCAGCAACAAGCAGTCATTCCAGAGATCGTATCCTCTTTCCGTAAGCAGGCTCGGCAGCGGCCAGGACCTGTATAATTTTCAGGTGCGGTGCAAGCCAAAAGAATCCATCATATGCCCTGCCACCACTGACGAAACCTTCCGCTCATCACTGGTGATCGCCAATTATGACTTAAACGAGCTTCAGAAGCAGCTCAAAGAGGTGCTCAGGGAGAATATCACCCTGTTCCTGCGTGAGCTCAGCCAGGCAGATGTGCTGCTCCAGGAAGCAAGCAATGCAGTATTCATAGCAAGCAAAGCGGTCAACATGGAGCCCATCCGCCAGGAAAAAGAGCAGCTCAACAGCAGGTTTGCTGCGCTCCATATTGCTGCAGAGAATTTCCGGGCAGTCTGGGCGCAGCAGGATTACCTCAGCCTCAGCCGGCAATTCAACCAAAGCTTTCAGGATGCTGCGCAGGATCTGCAGCAGCGTGCCATCCAGCTGAACCAGTCAGCAGATGCCCTCCTCAATCAGCATAACAGGGTAGTGAGGCAGCTGCAGGAGTTTGCAGGGCAGTACCAGCTCTTGGAGCTCAGCAATGCGACAAGCACAGGAGAAGATCGCCAGCAGGCGGAAAACCTGAGCAGGGCGTTTATCAGCATTATTACTGCTATCAGAAACCAGACCACGAACTATCCGCAGCTGGAGCAGGAAAGCAGCGCTTTGCTGCAGGATTTTGCGCCGACAGCAGCCATGGTCAGGAACAGGACAATGCAAGAGGCGCGGAAAGGGGAATATTTCCTTACTGAGGAGCAGGGCCTGCGCTGCCTGCTCGAGAACTGCAGCAGCCTGCCGCAAATCAACGAGATGCCAATTCTGAATGCCATCTGCACAGAAATCACAGCATTCACGAAAGAATATCAGCAGCTCCAGAACCGCTCCAGAGCGCAAAACGCTTCCTTTCCTGATGACCCTGCATTTGCGCAGTATGCCGCTGATCTGGCGCAGCACTACCGCGAGCAGCTCCGGCAAGAATACAGGAAAAGCGGGTACAGCTCCCTCATCCCTCCAGAGCAGCCCGGAGATGTTGAGCGGAATCCGGCATTTGATGCATATAACATGAGCGCCTATTATTTTGCGCGGCAGCAGTACGCTCCTCCCCTTGCCGAATACCAGAGTTCAGTATGCATTCCCCCGACCCCTCCCCTCCCCAGTATCCCGCCTGCTCCGCAGATCCAGGGATTTCCCGCATACACTGCAATCTCAACCATTGAAACAGCACTCTCTGACGCTCCCCCGGTCTGCTGCGTCTTTGGCGCATGCGAGCCCTGCTGCCATGATGAAAGCTGCCGGAATAATCCGGATACCTTCCCCGTGGTGCTGCTCCACGGCCATTCGGTATTGGCAAGCAGCTCACCTGAGTATTCCCTGGATGCATTTAACAAGATCCAATATCGCCTGCAGCAGGACGGCTATATTAATGCGGGGATTCTTTCATTGGCATCGATTCAGGAGGGGCTTCGTTCTGGCGAGTGGGGCGTTTCCGGGAAGCCGGTAACAGTAAAGGTAAGTTATTACTATGATGCATTTCAGAAAGCAGGAGAATATGTAGTGGTGCCGACGAAAAGCGAGACCATAGATACGTATGCGGTCCGCCTGCGGGATCTGGTTGACGCAGTCCTCCAGAAGACCGGGAAGCCAAGGGTAAAAATGATTGCAAATTCCATGGGCGGGCTGGTCGCCCGGAGATACCTGCAGATTTTTGGTGATGATGCTGTCCAGCTCCTGATCATGACCGGAACGCCGAACAAGGGCATTATCGGCAGGGTGAATGATTTCTGCCCCCTGCTCGGCGAAGGGCTGGAATGCAGGGACATGCAGGAAGGGAGCCTGTTCCTGAACAAGCTCAATGATCCGGCAAAGCAGCCGAACATCCCTTTGTATATTATCGCTGGCTCAGGATGCGACATGGGCGGCAGGGATGGCGACGGCATTGTGCTGCTGGACCACGCGCTGATTCCAAACGCCAGGCAGTTTATCATCAACGGCACCTGTGCAGGCACGTATGGCGAGCCCCTGCATACCGCGATGCTGGATATTGAGCGGTATCCGGATGTGTATGGGATCATCAAGGATATCCTCGCTGAGTAAGGGAGCCTTAGCTCTTCATTCTCGTCTTCCGGGGCAATAATTTCCTTTCTTTCTGGACAAGCTGCTCCTCAAGGCGTTTGATCTCTTTTTCATAATATCGCTCCAATTCCGTATTTCCCCCTGCCCGTGCGGATTCCAGCTTGAGATGCTTATGGAGATGAATCTCGTTTTTGATGCCTTGTTTATATTTCCGTTTGCTCATCGAAAAAGGGTTTTAGCCTCCTGCAGGAGACGCTCAGCAAGGGAGATTAATTGCGCGATGTCATCCGTAGTGATGATGCTGCTTTCAGCGACGCGGATATCGCTCTTCTCTTTGGTACAGATGGCATACATCTCCTCGGCTTTCTGTTGTGGAAATGCGCTGCGCAAATAGGAGAATAAGGCAGCCTTTGAGTACAATGTGCCGTTGCACATCAGCTTGATGATGAGCAGCCCGCGAATCCGAAGCAGCAGGGAGTACACCAGGCTTCCGGTCTCAAAGTTCAGCGCGAGCCCTTTTTTCTGCAAGCCGAGAACATGGGCGGTGTTGTCCAAAAACCACTTGGTGTTCTGGTAGGTAAACCTGTATGGCGTGTATTTCTTCAGGAGATCAGGGTTGATGATTGTCTTTGCCTCCTTAAGGATGGGAAGCAGCAGCACCGCATTCTTCCGCAATGTCTGCTCAATCTCTGGGACAGTTATCGAGATTATGGAGTATTCATTGCCGGTGTAGGCAATCTTCAGCCGGGCATCGGTAACTGCCAGGATGTCAATGTCGGAATCCAAGGACTGCTCATTCCGGGCATACGAGCCGTAGAGATAGACACCGAGGACATTCCCGAGATACGGCTGGAGTATCCCCAATACCTCTGACTGGATGTCTGCAAATGCCTTTGGCTCGGCAATGAACCGTATTCTTTTGCCTACATATTCCTTGGGCAGCACGATATGGCCGCTGTTGCCGAACCGCCGGACAAGCTTTAACATGTATATATGTATATACTTCTTGTATTTAAATGTTTCGCCGGGCAGCCCGCAGCCATAAGGTTTAAAACCAGCTCATTCTCCCTAGGCTGCATGAAGCTCATCAAGGTCCCTTTCTGCAGGAACAGCGGCGACAATGCAGGCTGTGAGGATGCCCCTGCTGCCATTCTGGAGCAGCTGGAACTGGTGTACAGCAGCGAGGACAACCATTTGGTACATCCAAAGCTCTTCCGTGTGGAACAGGCAGCAGTCACTGATGACTGGAAGAGCAGCAAAGAGCAGATCAGCAGGCACATTGCCCAGCTGGATGAGTTTCCCATTGCCCTGGGCGGCGACCATTCCATTACCTATGCCCTGTTCCGCGGCTTTTGCCAGCGCTATCGCAATGCAGGATTGGTGATATTTGACACCCATCCGGATACGTACAGTGGGGATGATTATCTGTATGAGCACGGCAGGTATCTTCGCACGCTCATTGAGGAGGGCATGGTGGATCCTGCCCGCGTCATTATTATCGGCATCAGGAACGCGGATCCTGATGAGATTGCCTACCTAAAGGAGAAGCGGGTAAGTTTTTTCACCATGCGGCAGCTGTTCATGAACATCGAGAATGTCTGCGACACAGTCATGGAAAAGGCGCGGGGATGGGAGAGCCTCTACATCTCAGTGGATATTGATGTCCTGGACCCGGCATTTGCGCCAGGGACCGGCTGCATTGAGCCCGGAGGGATGTCCACCCGGGAATTGCTGTATTTTATCCAGCGGCTCAAGCTGCTGAAGAACCTCCGGATGCTGGACATCGTTGAGGTAAATCCGCATAAGGATGTGAATAACCTGACGGCAAAGGCAGCTGCCAAGATCATTGGAGAGTTTTTCTAAGAAGGGTTTTAATAGGCAAATGCCTTTCCAGGGAGAATGGGCACGATTGCTGACCTTATTCGGGAAACAAGAGGGGAGCGGGCAGCATTGTTGCAGGGGCTCGAAGCCTTATACACTGTTCCATTTCCTGAGGAAGCAGGAAGCTTATATGGGGCATACCTGCAGTATGTTGCTTCCCAGCCGACATCAGTCTCCTGGGACCAGCTGGTGCAGGAGGTGTATATTGAAGCAATGCTCCGTGGGGCAGATGGGGAAAAGGCGCGCTACTGGCCGTTATTCCGGATGCTGTTTACGGAGAATCACCGGGGAGGAAAAGAGCAGGTCATCCGATGCTCGCCTGATGAGAGAAGGAGTATCAAGCAGTATTATCAGAGCCTTCTTGCGCGGTTCCGGAATATTCAAACTGCATTCCCGCGGAAGTATGACGGCGAATGGCAGGCATATCACCATCCTACAAGAAAGCTGGCGGCGAAGATACACAAGGTAGGCAGATGGCTGGGTACTATCTCTGATGAATAGTTGAGGGGCGCTTACCTCTTGAGGTACACTGTTTGCGTCGGGAACGCCATCTCAATCCGGTGCCTGGCAAACTGCTCTTTAATCGCCAGGTTAATCTGCTGCTGGATGTCCATATACATATCATATTCCCGGGTATTGATGAAATAGACCACCTCATAATTGAGGCTGAAATTGCCGAATTCCTTGAAATGCACCCGCTCAAGCTCTGCATTCTTTATCTTTTTGAAGAGGTCGGCAATGAGGGAGTTAATTAATTTCAGTTTCGGAAGCGGAGTATCATACTCAACTCCAAAGGCAAACGTCACCCGTCTCCGCTGCATCCGCTTGTAATTGCGGATCCTGGCGCTGGTCAGCTCCCGGTTGGAGATGATCAGCTCATCACCCTGCAAAGTCGTCAGCCTCGTGCTCTTGATGCCGATGCTCTGTACGGTTCCAGAGTCCTGCCCCAGGACAATGAAGTCGCCTTTCCTGAACGGCTTATCAAAGTAGATCGTGAACGAGCTGAACAGGTCTTCCAGCACATTCTGCAGGGCAAAGGCGATCGCAATGCCTCCAATGCCCAAGCCGGCAACCAGGGAGGTGATATTGACTCCAAGATTTGAGAGCAGGAGAAGGGAAGCGATAACCCAGATGATGAATTTGACTATGCCTGCAAGCACGGTGATCAGCGAGGTATCTTCACTCTGGTCTGCTTCGGTGCGCGCGGTGATCTGTTTCCTCGCGGCATAATCAACTGCCCTGTGCAGGGCCTTTGCGCAGTAGTAAACGAGCAGGATGATGAACATATACTGGAACAGGGTATGTGCAAATGCTGGCAGCGCCAATGTTTGTGCAGCCGCAAACAGCGCAACAAAGGTATAGAGCGGCCAGGAGATGCTGCTGATGAACTCAATAGCAAGGTCATCAACATCAGTCTTGGTCTGGGTAGATATCTTGCGCGCCAGCCTGAGCGCATACGACTTGAACAGGCGGAATATCACAGACAACACGAAGAAGATAACAAGAGACAGCGCATAATCAAAGCCGGTATTACTACCTATCTCCATGCCGAGGAATTGCGCGAGAGCCATCGTACGGTAATCTTATTTTACTGTATAGTTCTTGCTCCGGTCCGGCCCCCCTTGCCGATACCGATTCCGCCGCTTTTTCCTCCGGCGCTCTTCCGGGTGGACATTGTAGGCGTCGTCCATGGAAAGAATGGGAAAAGTGATCATATAAAAATGTTCCGCATGGCAAAGGAAAAAGAGAGTATGGCTTTCCGTTCTTTCCGCACGCCGCCAGCATGGCGGCAGACGCTCGCTCCGCTCGCTACCGGCTTTCCCCGAAGGGACAACCCCAAGCTGGTCTGCGCCATGGCGGCGTGCGATGCTCAGAAGTACAATCATACCATCAGCATGTGGGCAAAAGAAAGATGTGAGCCTGCGAGGATTTGAAGTTCGGAAGCGTTCAGCTTTCCCCGATCAGCCGGTATCCTTAAGCAGTCCGCTCATGTCATCGCTGCTGCTTCCCGAAGCCGGCTGCACTATCCAGGTTATGCTACAGGCCCACAGCGCGGCTGCAGGGGAGTTTCCTTATAAATGTTGCGGAAAGAAAGAGATATCCCTTGCCTCCAAGAGCCCTTACTCAGGCTTTCGCTGCTTGGCCAGCCTGGTTGCATATCCCGCCATGATGTTCCGCAGCTTCTTGCTGGACAGCTCAACGTATTTCTGCACGATTTTCTTGTTCTCCACGTAATCAGCAGCAACCTCTTCGCCGTGCTGCTTGAGCAGCTCCCGGGTGGAGCGCTTCACGAGCCTGGTCTTGATCCGTCCCATAAGCAGGGGATGCAGAACAAGGTATATAAAGGTTTGCCCGGCATGTTTTGTGTGGAGCATCTCAATGATTTCTCCCAAGTTGCGGAACGCAATATTTAAATAAAAGGGAGCATATCACTTTCCTATGCACGATACCATCGCCATTGCAAATGAGATTCTGGAGCGCATTGCAGAGAAGCCGGAATCCCCTGAGATCTGCAAGGGCTGCTTCATGTTCCAGCGCCACCAGAAGGGCTGCTGGTTCTACTGGGATCACAAGAAGTTCTGCTCGCAGTATGCGCACAATGGATTCTAAGCAGGCTGTTGCGGTTTGCATGATTGTTCTTGCGCTCGCGAACATGGCAGCATTTGCCGCAGGGATAACCTCTGCGCTGCTGTTCTGGTCCGTGCTGGGCATACTTGCGGTTGCCGCATATGCCATTAAGCAGAAGCGGGCGTAAGGGCTGCAAAGCAGGGTGCCGAGCAGGGCAAAATTGAGGCAACCCGCAATTTTGCGATAGAGCTGGGAATTTTTCAGAGCTGGAAAAAATTTGGAGAAATTGGGGAAAATGCTTGGCATTTTAGCGAAGCGACCCAATTTCTCGTTAAATTCCTGTTAAATGCCTTTACCCTGCGAAGTGGGGTAAAGTTTCGTCCGAAAAGTT
>JACQNA010000101.1 GCA_016203335.1 Candidatus Woesearchaeota archaeon | reverse complement strand
GGGTGCAGGGGCATTTCCCGTATAGGTATTCTCATCCACCTTGACAAAATTGATCTTCTCTGCCACCGGAATCTTGCCTGAGCGGACGCGGATCTGGGCGTCCTGGTTCAGGGTGGTGTCATCAATATGGATCGAGTAGCCCTGCTTCCTGCTCGGGTCGCCAATCGCCCAGTTGATGGTGCGGGAGATCAGCTCGGAGTTGTGCTGGCTGAAGAGCTCGCCGGACCATGCATTGCCGTCATCAGTCGAGAGGGCTGCCACCCTGCCCAGGCCGAAGCGCCAAACAGTCAGGATTGGGTTGCCCACGCCGTTCATGAGGAGCAGCTGGGCGCTGCTTTTGGGCACCACAAAATTGAATCCGTTGACCGAGGCAGCAAGGTCCAGGTCCTCAGTGATGAAATGGTAGAAATCCCGGACCATGAGATTGTACTGCTCCTGCTCACTGCGCTTCTCCTTGTTCTGGATGCCGAGCTCAATGAGCAGGGACTTGGTGCGCTCCGCGGTGTCTCCGGGCGGGATGAACAGTCCGTTGGTCTGGGCTGCCATGTCGCGGAGCTTCTTGAAGTGGACGATGCTGGTGATGTCATTGAAGCAGTAGCCATCAGGATTTTCCTGGCGGAACTTTTTGCAGTCAGATGTCCTTCCAGAGCCTACTGCAATGATCTTGACATTATGCTCATTTGCCACGCTGAAGATGCGGAACATGGGCTTTGCCCAGTATCCGGGATCGCCGCCGTCAGAGAGGACAATAATATAGTTGTTCCCCTGGGAGCCGGTCAGCATCGAGACGCCGGTATTCAGGGCAACATCCATGAGCGTATTGGGGTAGGTGCTCGGCTGCAGGGTCTTGATGTCCTGGCGCAGCTTCCCAATGTCCTTCTGACCCATGGTGGAGAGGGGAGAGAGGACGTACACCTGCTCGTCAAATGCGGTAAACGCGACTGTATCCTGGGGGGCAAAGTTGTCGATCAGGGCAACGGCATGCGCCTTGGCTATCTCCACCGCGCCGGTGCCGTGCGGATCAAAGGGAACGGGCTCCCTCCCCCCTGAGGAAACATCAATCATGACAATTACATTGAGGAGCTTCTTTTCCTCAAGCTCACCGGTGCCGATCTCCACCGGGAGGAGCGTCGAGAGGTACGAGCCCTGATACTCGCCGCGGTCATAGGAGCTTTTGCCGCCGACCGCCACCAGGCCGTTGCCGTCATGCAGATAACTGCTGAGCGTATCCACCTGCTTTGCGGATATTCCCGGGGCAGGAAGGTCGTCGAGCACCACTGCGGCATATGCGGAGAGGTCATCATCCAGTGTGCCGCGCTTGAGGTCATACAGCTGGCTGAGAACAGCAGACAATGGCGATTCCGCGCGGGAGGCGAGCAGCAGCTTGGGCTTTTCCACTGCCTGGACTGCCTTGTAGTAGACATTGTTCTGGGGGAATGCGTCCAGCGCATCTATCTTGGCAGTCATCCGGTGGAAGCCCGGGCTGAACGCCTGCTTCAGGGTAAATTCCTGCTTTCCGGTGATGTCATCATAGATTGTCCTGCCGTCTGCCTCCACAACGACATGGACATTCACATTGCGTGGGTTGTCCACCTCCACGGTAAACTCATTGAGCACATCAGCAACTACTTCGCCTGGGCCGGCGAGGCGGACTGCCCACTCGTCCTTTTCCTGCTCCAGGTCCAGGAGGTGGATGGTTGCGTTCAGGGATGCTGCCACAAACAGGACATCGCTCAGCGGGGAGCCGAAGTTTGCATTGCCGTCGCTGGCAACCAGCAGATTGGTGTTCTCCTCCAGGTTCAAGAGGATGCCGTCTCCGATTGCAGATACTTTTTCCGAGCCGAGCTGCTGGGTTTTGACCGGAATCCTGCTGTTCAGGCTGTTGATCAATCCCGGCAGCTGCTTGGTGTCGTAGATGCTGTAGGAATCAGACTGGTCAGTGAGCAGAGTCAATGAGGTCTCTCCGCTGCTCCAGGAGGATACCTCAAATACCGGGCCGGATAATGCGAAGATCAGCAGGGCAAAGACCAGGCTGCGGAGCACAAACACATATTTCTTGAGCCGCTTGCGCCTGAGCTTGTCGCGGAGGTCAGTCAGAGGGACAAAGTCATAGCGGATGAGCAGGTAAGTGAGAACCACTGCTGCAAGAATCCAGTACAGCCGCTCCGGATAGGTGATCAGCATCAGAGGTCACCCCTGAATTTGATGAAGAGGAGCTCCAGGGCGATGAGGAGAAAGGTAAACAGGACAAAGGCAAGGTCAATCGGGCGAGGGCGCTGCAGGGCGCTGTTTTCCCTGGCGACCTGCTTCAGGGTTTCCTGCACTGTGATGTCCTGATTGACATTGGATTCCTTTTCATTGAGGAGATTAAAAGCTACTGTCCTGGTCTGCAGGTTCACCATGCCTGCGTCATCATGGCGCTCAGTGCCGATAAAGGAGCCAGTGGGCTTGTTCAGCTGGGAGATGTCCTCCCTGCCGACCAGGAAGCGCGCCATGTTGTCCCAGAAGATGGGATACCAGGGAGTGGTGCGGAAGGAGGATTCGCTGTCAAATATCCCATAGTAGAGCACCTTGCCCTTGCCCATCTCCTTGGAGACGATAAGGGAGGAGTTGTCCTGCGCAGAGGCGATGACGGAGCCCGAGGCGCTGCTGGTCTGGAGGTATGCGCGTGTTGAGCCGAAGATGATGTCTTCTGTGTACTTGTTCACGATCTGCTTGGTAATCTTTGTCTCCCCTCCCTTGCTGCCTGACAATGCAACGGGCAGGAGCTCTTCCCATTCGATGGCGGAGAGGTCATCCTGGGCAACGATGATCGCGCCAGAGCCTGCTGCGACCGCATCGCTGATCTCGTTGATGGTTTCCTTGAGTAGCAGGCGTGCCTGGACATTGCTGACAATCACCAGATCATGGGCGATATGGGGGACAATCGGCGGCTCCACCACTTCCAGGGATATGCGGGGTGAGGAAATAAGCGCATAGTAGAGATTGCTCTCCTTGTTGTTGGTGATCAGCAGTGCCTTGATCTTCTTCTTTTCCGGGGCAGAGATATATGCGATGTTGTCCACCGAGAAATCATCGTCTGCGTTCAGGCGGAGCTCAGTGGTGCCGGGCGGAGTAGTAAAGTGGAAGGTCTCGATCGAGCCGGGAGCGAGCTCGAGCCGCTTGCTGATGTCCAGTATGCTTACTGTTGCTGACGCCGGCTCATTATTGTAGTTCTTGATATAGGCAACAGAGTTCTCCTCATTGACAATAAGGTCGATAATGCCGATGTTTTCCGCAGGCGAAGCAACATCAATGAATTCCACGATGATGCCCTTTGCCTCAATGAGCTTTTTGGCGATCAGGGGGTCAGAGCCGGTTGCAATGAAATCAGAGATTACCACTACCTTTCCCCGGTCAATGCTGTCGCCGGCAAGAAGGATAGCTTCCCCTAATGCAGTGGGAGTGTCTTTGGGCTTCAGGGAATCAATGATGTTTTCCACCTCACTGCTACTCTGGTCTTTTGCCAGCAATTCAGCTGTTGCTCCTGCGATAACAAGCGTATTGCGCTTTCCCAATGCATCTTTGGCAGCATCCTTTGCCTGCTCAAACCTGGTGGAGAGCCCTTCTTTTGCCTGCATGGATGCAGAGACATCCAGGACAATGGCAGTGCTCTCTGTGGTAATCTTCTGGCGCTCGAGGATGTACGGGGTTGCGATGGCAATCGCCAGCAGGGTGATGGCAAGGAAATGCATGAGAAACAGGAGATTTCGGGAGATATAGCGGAGGAAGGAGTTCAGCCTGCTCTTTTCCCGGTTCCTGAAGAAGAACATCAGGCTGGGAATGGTCTGGCGCTTTGGTTTTGGGCGGATGAGGTAGAGCAGAATGAGCGGGATGAGGGAGAGCAGGGCGTATAATCCGAAGGGATTCAGGAAATGCGCCGCTATCCAGGTACCGAGAGGCATGGTGAGGGGCTGATAATTGCACTATATATAGTTTATTGTGGGGTGTCACTATGGGGGAGAGGGGAAATAAAGGGAAGAGAGAAGTGAAGATATCTAGATAATAATAAATACTCCCTTAATAAAAATATTATTACATGGATATTGCATATACAGATTATGCAGAAAAAGCGTTAAGTGACCGGAAGATTGGCAAGAAAGAGGTTGAATCTGCCCTTTTGAAACCTCTTGAGGTTGTGAGAGGTAATAAAGGAAGGCAGATTGCACACAAACTAGCGGGAAATAAGCTCCTCAGGGTAGTATTTGAAAGCGATACAAAGGCTTATATAGTGATTACTGCTTATTACACCAAGCCTGTGAGGTATCTCAAAAATGAAGATAAGTTTTGACCAAAAGCATGATATCATGCGTATTAAGTTCCAAGATGG
>JACQNA010000099.1 GCA_016203335.1 Candidatus Woesearchaeota archaeon | reverse complement strand
TGCATATATAGTTTAGTTATTAATACAGTTTACTCATTCTAATTTATATAACTATATAAACGTTTCGGGCGGACAATGAACCGCTGCGCTCTCGTCTTCGCCTGAAGGGGATAACAGTGTGCTTGCAGCAATACCCCCATCCTCCTATAAAATGGTAAAGTGCATGTATTGCAGGTATACCTACTCCTTCCCAACAAACTATTTAAACAGCAGGAAGAAGCTGTTTCCTATGATCATCGCAGACCTCCATGTCCACTCCAAATACGCCCGCGCCACATCCAAGAGCCTGGACCTGGAGAACCTGGAGAAGTACGCCAGGATCAAGGGGCTGCATCTTCTGGGGACAGGCGATTTCACCCATCCTGCATGGATCAGGGAGCTGAAAAGCAAGCTCACGGAGCAGGACGGCATATGCTCTACTGCATCCGGATTCCCCTTTCTCCTCCAGACCGAGATCTCCCTGATTTATTCTGATGGCGGCAAAGGCAGGCGGATCCATAATATTGTGCTGGCGCCGGGCTTTGCTGTTGTTGAGCAGATTACCGAATACCTCCTGAAGCACGGCAGGGTGGATTATGACGGCAGGCCGATATTCAACATCCCCTGCCCGGAGTTCACCGCCGAGCTGAAGAAGATATCAGCAGATATCGAGATCATCCCCGCGCATGTCTGGACACCCTGGTTCAGCCTCTATGGCAGCATGTCCGGATTCAACAGCATCAAGGAGTGCTTCAAAGACCAGGCAAGGCACATCAAGGCGATTGAGACAGGATTAAGCTCGGATCCAGGGATGAACTGGCGCCTCTCCGAGCTGGACAATATTGCCATTGTTTCCTTCTCTGACCTGCACAGCCACTGGCCCTGGCGCATCGGCAGGGAAGCGACCGTGTTTGATGTTGAAAAGGTAACGTATAAGAACATCATCGCCGCTTTGCATGAAAAAAAGATACAGAAGACCATTGAGTTCTGGCCAGAAGAAGGCAAATACCATTATGACGGCCATCGGAACTGCAATGTCTGCCTGCACCCCGCAGATGCCGTCAAAAACAGGAACAGGTGCCCTGCCTGCGGCAGCCAGCTCACTATCGGCGTGCTGCACCGGGTAGAAGAGCTCGCTGACCGGCCAGAAGGGTTCAAGCCAGCACATGCCATTCCCTTCCAGAACCTCATTCCGCTTTCCGAGCTGATCGCAGGCATCAGCAAGCAGCCAGTCGGCTCGCAGAAAGTGTGGAAGGTGTACAATGATCTCATCGCTGCATTTGGCAATGAGTTTAGCGTGCTGCTGGACGCAGAGCAGCAGGATTTGGTGAAGGCTGCGGGAGAGAAGGTTGCAGACATCATCATTAGGAACCGCAGCCAGAAGATCCCCTTCAAGCCGGGGTATGATGGAGTGTATGGCATCCCCTTACTTTCTGAGGAGGATGTGCAGGATGAGGAGATAGTAAAGCCCAAGCAGGTGCAGAAGGGGCTGGGGGATTATTGATGGTTAGTGATGCATACCTGATAAGATCAAGATATGTTTTCTTGCCTGTTATTCTTGGCAATTAACGAGATTATCCGGCTTGCGTGTTCGGCAACAAAATATGAGGGTGTCAAGAACCACCGGTCTCTGACCGATGGTATGATACATAGATTTTTATATCCGGTGGTTCTGTTGTTTAAATACAAAAACGAGCAGTGCATAATACCATCAAAAAGAGGGATTGCCATCAGAGCGCAAATTGCGGTTGAATACCTGTTCATCCTGGGGTTTTTGCTTATCATCATTGCCCCGATTCTCTATTATACCCTGCAGGGGCAGTCCGCATCCATCAATGTCAGCCAGGCTGGCGACGCAACAACTGCGATTGCGCAGGCGGTGAATACCGTCCATGCCCTTGGGCCGGGAAGCAGGCAGCTGGTATGGGTGACGCTGCCGCAGACATTGGTGAACAGCTCGCTGGCAAACAAAGAGGTGCTGCTCCGCATCAAGGTAGGGGATGGCGTTTCTGATATTGTGGCGCGCACCAATGCAGCAATGTCCGGCAGCCTGCCCAGCGCGCCTGGAACATACCAAATAACTGTCGAAGCGCTGAACACCAGCATTGTCCGGGTTTCACCATGAAAGGGCAGATAAGCGTGGAGTTCATGTTTGCGATCGGCGCCCTGGTGCTGTTCTTTTTAGGGATATTGGCGATCGGAGCCCAGAAGAATACAGAGATACGGAATACGAGGCTGCAGCTGGAGCAGGAGCATGCATGCGCGCAGATTGCGCATGCGATCACCCAGGCATATATGAGTGGAGACGGGACATCGCTGAAGATGAGGGTGGAGCGGACGGTTACTGTCCGGAATGATACGAGTATTTTTGTTGATGATACCGTGCGGTGCAGGTATCTTGGAGTGAGCTCTGGCTTCAACGGCACGGGCCTGCTTGAGGTGCGGAACACGAATAACAAAGTGGTGATCACGAATGCATAAGGCGCAGGCAGCGATGACTGACCTGTTCATTGCAGCATTCTTGTTTCTCGTTGTGTTTGGGGCAATGATGGCGATGTGGAATACCTCAACAGCCCGGCTTTCCGGGGATGTTGCATACCGGGAGATGGAGCAGCATGCATTCCAGATTGCTGATTTTCTGGTCAAGCATCCTGGAATACCCAGCCAGTGGAAGGCAAGCAATGTAAGCATTGCCGGTCTGGGAAGGGAGCGGCAGCTGGATGCTGCAAAGGTAGCATTATTCCTCAACCTCAGCGAGCAGCAGATTTTGGACATGTACCGCATCCAGAGCTATAATTACTCCTGGCAGCTCCAGGCAGTGAACGGGGCAGTGATTCAGCAGCGGGGATTTCCTGCCCAGGGAAATGTATCAGTCGCGGTGAGCAGAATGGTGGTGTATAATGGGACGGCAGCAATCATGCGGCTTACCCTCTGGCACTAAGCGCCGGAAGGGGTTTGTATTCAGCATGGATATTATTATTGCCGTTGCCTTCGGGCTGCTCCTGCTCATCATTGCGCAGGGATTCCTGTCTGTCAGTAGGGATTCGCTGAGCTCGCTGCAGGTCAGCAGGACGGGGTCGGACATTGCCGCTGCACTGGACCATCAGGGGGTGCTGGACACGCTTGATGAGGATGCTATTGCAGAGCAGCTGGAAGATATGCTGCCGGTGAATTACCAGATGCGGCTGGAGATCAAGACGAATGGTGAGGGAGAGGAGCTGGACATCGGCGAAAGTCTTCCTGCAAACAGGGAAATATTCTCCGGCAGAAGGGTATTTGCGGTGACGGATGGCGGCGAGATTAGTGATTACGGCATGGTGCAGTATTTTATCTGGGTGAAATGAGGGAGAAGGTGAAGGGCATGACAAACCGTGGAGTGCTGTTTACTGCAGGAATGGTGATCTTGGGAGCGGTTACCCTTGCCCTGGTGCTTGTGGTGGTGGAGCAGCGCCAGCAGGCGAATGCCCAGCTGATTCCGATGCTCGGGCTTGACCGGCAGTACGACCTGTTCACCTCGATCGAGGGCGGACTGCGGGAGATCATCCTGGTGGAGAGCGGCATGGAGTTCAATGCAAGCAATGCAACAACAGTGATGATTGGAGAGAGCATTCCGAGCAATGCGGATGCTTTCCGGGCTGCGATGGCGGGCTTTGAGGATTTTGTGGAGGATAATTTTGCGGAGGTGCAGCTCAATCTGATTGATGTAAATGACAACCTGCCCTTCTTTATCTCGCCGTATAATGTTTCGTTTACCCATCCTGACCAGTATGGCCAGGACCGCATCACGATAACGCCAACAGCGCTTAATGTAAAGTCATATGGCATTTTTATCAACAGCAGTAAGATGGAGATTGAGTCGCTCACCTGGGGAGGGAGCAAGAGCGGGAATGTGCCTATGAGCGTGCGCGCGGTGGATTACCTGGGGAATGAGTTTGTTGAGGCGCATCAGGTTGACCTTACCAAGAACGTGGCGATTACCATTGCGTTTGCGGATGAGGATGATGATCTGCTTGTGCAAGTCCGGCCCAATGAGCTCGGGACATTGCGGGTTGAGAACCATGAGGAGGAGAGCGTGTTTGTGGCGGTTACTATTGGGTTTCCGCTCATGAGCGAGCCGGTCTCAGTCACCCTGCCGCCGGACACGATCCGCATCAATTACAGCAGCATGGGGATTGAGCATAGGGGAACGGTGCGGATGGTTTAGTCTCCCTCTTGTAAGAATTTGACCTCGGTCAGGTATACTTCTCCTTCCTGCACCCGCCACATCCGTATGTTCTTGGCATGAAGTATTTGCTCTACTTCGTCAAGCCCTGTCTTGAGGCTATCTGCTGTAATCCACCGAGGATCAATCGTCCAAGCCCCATATTTCTCATTGAACAGTGTTCTGGAAAATTTGTCCTTTGCAAGTATTCCGAGGTGGCGCCGAAGCTCTGCATTGGGATCTGCGTAAGTGAATACACCTGCATGGCTAAATGGTTCTTTACCCGTATACGGTCCACGACGCCCATATACCGTGTTTGGATGCATCCTCCAGAAGCGCAATATGCCGGTCTGCACGGGCTTCAGCAGGGAGGTTTCATCTTCGCTTACGGGTGGATTGTCCCCGTAACGTGCTGCTCTTTCCCACATCGTGGACATAAGCGCATATTCTGCTGCCTGCTGATCCAGTACTCTTCTGGGCGTCAACGCAATGTGCGCATATGCCCCGTGGTCATTAAGGTCATTGAGCCATAAGGTATAAAACCTTTTTCCTCCATTTCTACCTGCAATGGATGTGATGATATACTCGTCAACGGTGATGATAACCTCTTGCGGATTTCGTGATGGAAAAGTGATGATAGATTGTGCTGCTCTTTGGTATTTTTCCCGATCTTTTTCTGTTACCAGTACCTCTCTCCTTTGGATGTTCCTGAAAACGGAGGCGATGGTTGGTCTTTCTTCCGCTGGTGTGTCCTGATCTTCCCTTAACTGCTTTTCCAGAAGGGCAAAGTGGGAATACTGATTATCCATGCATGCGATAAAGTCACGGAAGAGGGTGATTTCTTCCATCACTGCCGGCGCAATTCTGCCTAATATCTGCTTACAGGATTCGATGCTGCTAGAAAGCACCTTCACCATTGCTTCCAGATCTTGTCTTCTTTCCTGTGGCAGACTGTCCAGTTCAGCGGCATCGCCAATAAGAGATTTGATGGTTTCCGCGAGCTGCACTGATGCTCTTACCATGGTAATGGAAAATCAACAATGCTATTTAAATGTGAGGATGTTTTTGGCTTCCCTGAAAATCTCTTCGAGGTTGCCGTCGGCTCGGCT
>JACQNA010000100.1 GCA_016203335.1 Candidatus Woesearchaeota archaeon | reverse complement strand
TGCCTGATCTGCAGCGAGCTTTTCGAGACCAGGGTATAGGCATATGCAAACTTCTTCTGGGGCTCGCCGCTCTCAAACCGAGCGATAATCATGGTCGGGTTTGCCCGGACAAACTGGTAGCGCTTGTACTTTGACTTCCTGGTGTACGGGCGCTCGAGCCTGCGATAGGAATTCCCTTTCCGCAATTTTACCATGGGCAGGCGGAGAATAGGGATGTTTTTAAAGGTATCGGAAGGTGGTAGTGCTCAGTTCAGCGGGAAAACTACGTCCATGCGCCGGCAGTGGCGGTGCGTCGCTTCGCTCGCTCGGATGAGGCATCCTCGCCGCACGCCACGCCGGCGCAGCGAGTGAGAGCACTGGCGGCGCTCAAGCTATCTTACAATACTCAGAACAATTAGCATCAATTTTCTTACAATCTCGCCCATCTGCGCGCAATCTCATTGGCCATCTGCTCGTCCTCAATGTCTGCAAACGCCATCACGCGCTTCCGGATATTGTCTTTTGCCTCTACCCGCTTGAATGTTTCTTCAGCGACATTCATCTCGACCACCCCTTATCTGTCCTGATGCAAAACAGGTATATAAATGTATGGTTTACCTGCTCTTAAACTCATCAATAATCCCTGACACGGTCTCATCAATAACGTCTGCGGGAATCGCAAACCCCAGCCCCTCGACAGCGGAGCCGGACACCTTGAACGTGTTCATCCCAATCATCCTGCCCTGCTTGTTCACCAATGGACCGCCGCTGCTGCCCGGGCTGATGGGGACATCGGTCTGGATGTAGCCGATATTGTTGTTCTGGTTCACTTTCCTTTCGACCGCGCTCACAATACCTTCAGTAACGGTGAACGAGAGGCCGTTCGGGTTTCCCAACGCAATCACTTTCTCACCCACCTGGACATCGTCGCTGGTTGGAAGGAACGGGTATTCTGCTGCTATCTTCAGCACCGCGATATCCTTATCCGGATCCGCGCCGACCAGCATCACGCTGTGCTGCTTGCCATCATAAGTCTGGATCGCTGCCTGGGTCGCCCCCTCAATGACATGCCAGTTGGTGACAATATAGCCGCTGGTCCGGATGAACGCGCCAGAGCCCTGGCCCCTGTTGGTCAATACAGAAACAACAGAGCCAAGTACCTCCTCCACAATGGCAGAGAAGTCTGCACTTTCCACCTTAATATCCTTCAGATCGCTCTTCAATACGGAAATCTGCTGTTCGCTCTCCTGCTGGTTGGTCTGGATGATGTCCAGCAGATTGTTGGTGTTCTTCTGCAGCGAGTCTTCCAGGCTGGCGAGCTGCTTGCTCATGATAAGGTTCTGGGACATCACCGTGCTCTCTAAGTCCTTCACGTTGCCGGCGACTTTTTCGACAGTGCTGTTTACCGTAGCAATATTCCTGGTGTATTCGCTGCGGAGCTGGAGCGCGCTGTAGATCTGGATGCTGAAGACAACGAGCACTGCTACTGCAATCGCAATCAGTATCTTGTCTGTCCTGTCCATGTGCGGGGATAAAATTAAAGGTATTTAAACATCAGAATTCCGCCAGTCTTGGATTGGTGGTTTACTCACGTAAACCATAATAGGGTGGAATTCTGAGTGTGTGTCAGAAATGCCTCGCATTTCTGAGCATGCTCAAAAATCTTTGATTTTTGACACTCAAGAACCACCGGATATAAAAACCTATGTATCATGCCACGGGTCTATGATTGGTGGTTCTTGACATGTTGTTTACCGCAGTGAGCAGCCTTTTCAGCTCCGTAAACGAAAGCTGCCGGAGCCTGGTATCGGCAATCCCCCGGAGATGCTTCCTGCAGAACTTCCGCGCATCGCGCTTGCTCCAGCCTTTGCCCTGCCAGAGCGCGTGCTCCACCGCATTCTTCACCCTCTTGTCGTGCTGGTCCAGCACCGCGCGGATCAGGCTTTTCTCTTGCGTTGGTGTCAGGCGGATGAGCACGCTGTCAATCCTTGGCTTTGGGGCAAATGCTGCCCTGGGCACCATCATCAGATTCTCCATCACAAAGTAATGCGGAACAATGAGGCTCAGCTTTTTTGTGGTGAGCGTTGCATACAGCCGCGTGCTGAGCAGAAGAACGATCCTTTTGCAGGAGGCATGCATCAGCCTGTAGAGCAGCGGCTCAGCGACATTATACGGAATATTGCCGATAATAATATCTGCCTGCGGCAATGCATGGTCCAGAATATTCGCGATGAGCACCTCCATGCCCTTGCACCCTCTCTGCACCCTTTTCAGCGCAGCCTCAAGATTCCTGTCTTTCTCGACGGCAATCACTTTTTTGGCGGACAAAAGAAATCTGGTGAGGTTTCCGGTGCCTGCGCCAATCTCCAGCACGACATCATCTGGGGAAATCTGCGCTGCCTGCGCAATCTTCCTCAGGATATGCTCGTCTGCCAAGAAATGCTGGTTTGACTTATTAATATCCATGCTTCCTGCGGAGCTCCTGGTAGTGGGCGTATGCGCCGGATCCCTTGATCCGCTCGAATTCTGCCGGTGAAATCTGGTCAATCACCCGGGTTGCCGCATCGAGCAGCCTGCGGATATCCGGAGCCTGCTTTTCCTGCCTTTCCCTGCTGCGGAAGAGATTCGCGATGAGCCGGAGGGGCGCAAACATTCTCCTCCGGAACGATGTGCGAAACAGCTGATAGGACCACCGCCGCTTCCATCCGGCGAGCCTGCTTACCTCTTCCTCAATGATGTGCACCTTGCCGCCGGTGAGCCCCTTGAGGAAATGCTCATCACTGCTCTCTTCCTGCTGTTTCCGCCAGCGAATCCTTGGCAGAAAGCGCCTTCTGCTCACGCTCCGGAAATGGGAGTCCAGGATCCTGCTGACTTTTTTTGCGCGGAGCATGCTAGAGCGGGAGAAGCTTTCCGGTGACTTTGTTTATCTTTTCTTCAGCATCCGGGCCGATGCCAAGGCAGGTGACGGTCCCTGGCTGCACAACAGTATGCCCGGCATCAGTGATAAGCGCTGCAACGAGTTTTGCTGCCTTGCACTTGCTCTGGTAGGCGAGCAGCTCGCCAAGATCAGCGACACCCAACACTATCTTCTTCATTCCCTGCTTCCGCCATTCCTTTACTTTTGCAGCAGGAGAGCGGAAGGCAGCCTCAACCGCGGCATGCGCTGCCTGGGCAGCTGCTTTTCCTGTCGGAAGAGCAAGGTCCCGGCGGAGAAGGATCACTTGCTTGTAAGAGGGCATGGTTCCCACTCTGCCCAACCTGATTTATAAACCTTTGGGCAATGTTTTTAAACTGAATACACCTTCTTTTTCCATGGACGAAGGCGCTGCTCACATCTTTGATTACGTTCAATCGATGATCGACCATCACTTTCCTACTGAGGAGAGTATCCTCCAATGGCTGATGCCCAAGAATAAACTTGTTTCTGCTGGCGAGGTGCTTCATGCATTGGCTGGCGTCTATGTCGGCAATCCGCGGCCAGGTGACTCTATGTGGCTGACTGAAGAATACCTTCCCGGTGTACAAAACCATTTGTTTGACGCGCGGATTACCTCCCTCCATGCTATTGACCGGCAGTTTCCCCGGTCCACACGCCATTATGACACGCAGTTCTACAACCTTGAAGCTATCGGATTCCGCATTTCAGCCCTGCCTGCGCCTCAGCGCGCGAAGGAGAATCTGCTCCAAAATATTGACCGACTGCTCTCCGGCAGAAAACCCTGGAAGACAGTGGAGGCCGACGGCACCGCCCTCCCCATACCTCATTTTTTTATTGACCGGGGCATGGTCTACAACACATTATGCCTTCGGAGGCTTGCAGATGCCTTTACCGCTGTTACCTATCCGGAGCGCAGGTTTTCAGACAGAACACCTGAGGAATTCTTGTTATCCATCGCTGGCCAAGCCGAGATGATTCCCGGAGCAAGTTCCGCGTTCCCGAACACCATTGATGCCCATGTTTCTGCATTGTTTGCGCAATACGGCAAGCCGCCGGGCAGCGGTTATATCAACACTCCTATAATTGAGCCCATCCCCGACCAAGATTTTGCATTCCAAACGGATGGCAGCTTCCATGTGCATCGGGAATTTTCCGTTAGCCTGGGATTACGCCACACCGCTATCCCTCATTTTTTTGAAAGGTACGGGGTAAGGCAAGAGAGTGTACGCAGCCGCGGCGGGCACAAGAAACGACATCAATATGCCGGAGTGTCTTTTTATGTTTCTCAAAACGGGCTGGAGATTCCTTTTGGAAACCGCAGATACACTGACCAGTATGAGCCTCGGCATCCTGATAAGTTTACCCCTGATTTTTTTGCGGATTCATTCAGGAAGCTTGCAGATCAGCTTGGCGGCATTCATCATCCGGAAAACTAATTTTTATCTCTCTAAGAAATCTCCCAGCCCCTTCTGCACCTGCTTGGGCCTGATGGCTTCCTCTTCCCGTGCATCTTCCTCAGATAATATCGGCACCCCATAGACGCCGTCATATCCTGGCTTAAAAGGGATCTTCTGGCTGCGGTCTCTTATGATGACCTCTGCCCCTTACCTCATCATATCCCTTGCGCGTTTACCTATCTCCGCCTGCCATAAGAAACGTTTAAATAACACGGCACCTGCTGGGGGGCTATGCAGGACTCTTTATACTGGGCTGACCAGGCAGCGCAGCGCATTATCCGCGAGAAAGGGGATAAGAAGAGCTATACGGTAGCTGCAGGCATCACCCCTTCAGGAACAGTCCATATCGGCAATTTCCGGGAGATTATTACTGTGGATATTGTTGCCCGGGCGCTGCGTTCCCTGGGGAAGAAAGTCCGGTTTCTCTACTCCTGGGATGATTATGATGTACTGCGGAAGGTGCCGGTAAACCTGCCGAAACAGGAGGTGCTGCAGAAGCACCTGCGGATGCCGATTTCCCAGATTCCTGATGTGTTCGGCTGCCATACAAGCTATGCGGAGCACCATGAAAAGATGCTTGAGGAATCGCTTCCCCCGGTCGGCATATCCCCTGAATTTATCTCCCAGACCAGGAGATACCGGGCATGCGCCTATGCAGAAGGCATGCGGACAGCGCTTGAGGAAACCCCTGCCATCATGCAGATCCTCAACAAATACCGGAAAGAGCCGCTTGCAGAACACTGGCTGCCGGTCTCGCTTTATTGCGAGCGGTGCGGCAAGGATACGGTAACGATTACCTACCCGGGCAGTTACACGCTCTCCTACACCTGCACCTGCGGGCATCATGATGCATTTGACTTCCGTAAAAAAGGGATCGCCAAGCTGAAATGGCGGGTAGACTGGCCCATGCGGTGGGAATACGAGAAGGTTGATTTTGAGCCCGGCGGCAAGGACCACAGCGCATACGGGGGAAGCAGGATGACTGGCGAGGAGATTGTGCAGCAGGTGTACCGTTTTTCCCCTCCGACCTACCAGCTGTACGAGTTCATCGGCATTAAGGGGGGAGAGCAGTTCTCCTCATCCGCGGGAGTGGCAACAACCTTGCAGGAGGTGCTGGGGGTGTACGAGCCTGCCGTTGTCCGCTTCTTATTCGCCGGCAGCAGGCCGAACACCGAGTTTGCCATCTCGTTTGATGCTGATGTGCTGAAGATCTATGAGGATTTCGATAAGTGTGAGCGGATATATTATGGCAAGGAGCGGCTGGCAAACAAAAAAGAGGAGGAGCAGAACAAGCGGATCTATGAGATGTCCGTGGTGGAGAAGCCTGCCTCTTCCCTACCCTTCCAGCCCGGATTCCGGCACCTCACCACGGTGCTGCAGGCATACCAGAATGACTGGAAGCAGGTGCTCGCGTTCTATAACCTGAAGAAAAAAGGGGATATTGAGCGGTTACAAGCCAGGGCTGCATGCGCCTGGAACTGGCTGCAGAAATATGCTCCGGAGGAATTCCGGTTCACGGTGCAAGAGCGTGCTGATGGCTCCGGGATTTCGGAAAAGCAGCGGAGAGCACTTCATCAGATAGCGAAGCTGCTTGCGACCGGCATCACTGAAGAGCGACTGTATGCATCATTCTATGAAATCTCCAAGGCATTGGGCATCCAGCCGCAGGAACTGTTTGTTGCAGGCTACCGGGTGCTGCTCGGCAAAGACAGAGGGCCGAAACTCGCGCCGTTCATCCTTGTTGTCGGCAGGGAGAGGGTGGGGAGGATGTTTGAAAAAATATAAGTATACATTATTAATTATTTAGTAGTCACACAAACAATAGCTTTATAAATATAGTTTATATCTCTTCGGG
>JACQNA010000098.1 GCA_016203335.1 Candidatus Woesearchaeota archaeon | reverse complement strand
GCTGCGAAATTGGCATGGAAGACTGACATTCCCCGGATGGGGCTTCCCCCTTGTCAGTTTTACCTCTGTAGCTTAAGAGCCTCGCAAAATTGACGGCAACTACATTTTCAGGGAAGCCGGTTGGAAGTTTTGATTACACGAGCAGGTCTTCAACCAGCTGACGTGCATAATACAGGATATCGGTATCAATCGCCACCGGATCATGCTCTCGCAACGCCATCATCCGGTTAAACCGTGCATGAAACGCCTGCAGGCTATTTGCCCTTGCGCTCAGAGTCTGGAATGCCCCTGCCTCGCCTGGATGCTCACCTATCAGCCTTTGGACAGCAGCCTCGATGCCTCTTCCCAATTCCTCGGCTTTTTGCTGCGGAAGCATCTTCCCCGCGTATCTGCTCTCAAACAGGAAATGGCGGGCATCCTGATAGCCGCGCATCATATCATGGTATAGGATGGTAGACATGTGCCCCTCATGAAATGCTACCCTGCCCTCATCAGTGATGAGCACATAGGGATGTGTAAACGAGAGGAAAGGATAGTGATAATTCGGAAATACCTGATATCCCCAATATTTCTCTACAATAGCAAGGTACGGCAGCAGTGTTGCCGGCTGGGTGAAATCCACCTCAGCAAAAGGCTGGGCAATCACCTTCCTGCGCTCCCGCACCAGTGTGTCGTTCGCAACATCTACATAATACGGGCCGAGCTGAATTGCGTTCTGAAAAAAGCTTCCATCGCGGATACCATGCACCACTCGCATGGGATGGCCTTCTTGCTGCAGTCGTTGATAGAGCGCACCCCTTTGAAACCCATCAAAAACTTTGTCTGCAATAAACTTGCACTGCCCAATCGGATACTTTTCGCGGAACTCCCTGAGATTTTCCCGTTCCTGCCCATCTTCGCATGCCTCTATCTGAACGTCAACAGCGGCGGACATTGCTTCATCAACTTCCCTTCTTACTCTTCGCATGGTGGAAAGAACACTGGGAACTATAAGCTCCAGCCTCTGGATATCCCTTATGCCGTACTGGCATGGCGCAATCATCCTGCGTTCATGCTCCTGCTTGAGCAAGTGGTGCGCATCCATAACCAGAGAAATGCCCGTTATCTTAAAAGCCTTGCGCCGCCCTGGCAGAAACGTTTTAAAAGAGGCTCTGATTTGCGCATAGTATGGACAGCAATGATCTTCCCCATGTCAAGCAGATTGAGCTGAAAAAGGCAATGAGTGTTGATGAGCTGCTCCGCGAGATGGGAGCATCAGGCGTGTTTGGTGCTGGCAAGCTGGCGAAAGCTGCGGACATCTTCACCGCGATGGTTAAGGATGCAGAATGCGTAACATTCCTGGGAGTAGCGGGCGCGCTGGTTCCCGGCGGCATGCGGAATATCCTCATAGACATAGTTAACCTGGGCTATGCTGATGTGGTGGTCACCACTGGAGCCATTCTTACGCATGATATGGTGGAAGCGCTCGGGCACCGGCATTATCAGGGAAGCGAGCATGCCAATGACCAGGAGCTTTTTGACGCGGGATTTGACCGGATGTATGACTCCTATATGCCGAACAAGGCGTATGGGGACATCGAGCATTTCTTTTCATCGCATTATGCCGAGCTTAAAGACATCACCACCATCCGCGCGCTCCTCCTAAAGATCGGGCAGCTGCTGCCTGGAAAATCCCTGCTCGGCGCCTGCGCGCAGAACAATATTCCGCTCTTTTCTCCGGCGCTGGCTGACTCCGGGATCGGGCTGATGATGTACAACTTGATTGCTGCGCACAAGCCCATTGCAGCAAAGGCGTTTGATGACTTGCCCGAGATGATTAATCTTGCATGGGGAAAGAAGTGCGGGGTGGTGTACCTTGGGGGAGGGGTGCCAAAAAACTTCATCCAGCAGGCGATGCAGTTTGCCGGAGGGGCGAGCTACGGCATCCAGATCACCACTGACCGGCCCGAGGCGGGGGGAAGCTCCGGCGCTGAGCTGAAAGAGGGCATCTCGTGGGGAAAGCTCCATAACGACGCGATGCACGTGACAGTGCCCTGCGACGTGACGATTGCGCTGCCGCTGATCGTGGCTGCGGCGAAAAGCAGATTGTAGCCCTTTATTCTTGCCTTTTCACCTATATTCTCCATCAGCGTAAAGCTTAAATAAAATTTTACAATGGTTATTCCTGTGGAAATCCGCAAATCAAGCTCGCTGCACGACGGCTTCCAGGATCATCTCGAGCCGCTTGAGTCATTAGACCTGCAGAAATGCAGAACGGTGAATGAGCTGGTGCGCGCCATGGGCAAGACCTCTTTCCAGGGAAGGAATGTGGGAGAGGCGGCGGACATCCTTCACGAGATGGTGCAGGACAAGGACTGCTTCGTGGTGCTGACGCTGTCCGGAGCAATGACACCGGCAAAGATGGGGCTGGTGATCTGCGACATGATTGATCATGGGATGGTCAATGCGGTGGTGTCCACCGGCGCATTAATGACCCACGGGTTTGTGGAATCCCGGGGAATGAAGCATTTCAAGTACCGGCCCGGGCTGATGAATGATACTGAGCTGTACCAGAAAGGGTATGACCGCATCTATGACACCCTAGAGCTGGAGAAAAACCTTGACGATGCTGAGCTGATTGTGCGCCAGGTGCTTGACGGCATCGCTCAGGGCACGACACTCTGCTCCTCTTTTATCACCAGGGAGCTGGGCAGGCACCTCCACGAGCATGTCCCGGGCAGGGGAATACTCAAAAGCGCGTTCGAGAAGAATGTGCCCGTGTACATCCCTGCATTCACGGACTGCGAGCTGGGGCTGGACATCGGGCTCTACAACAGAAGGCTGGCCAAGCTCGGCAGGCAGCCGCTCAACTTTAACCCCTACCTCGACCTGGACGGCTTCACCAAACTGATCTCGCAGCAGAAAAGCATCGGCATTTTTACCGTTGGCGGGGGGGTTCCCCGGAACTGGGCGCAGCAGGTAGCACCATATTTGGATATCATCAAAAAGCGCCTGCAGGATCCCTGCCCGTCATGCAGGGGGAAAGGCTGCAACGGATGCAACTACCGCGGCTTTATTGCAGATGATGGGGAGCCGGTCATTCTCTATAAATACGGCGTCCGCATCTGCCCGGAGCCGGCGCACTGGGGAGGGCTGTGCCTGCATAAAGATACAAAGATAGAAGTTCCGAGAAATCTGGAAAAATATCCTGAAGGAATACCTATTAAAGATTTAGCTGGGAAATCGAACATACCGGTGTACTCCTTTGCTGAAAACATAGTGCTTGCAAATATCCGGAGGGTAGTGAAAACAGGGAAAAAAAAGCTCTATACGGTTAATTTTGCATGGGTATCTGGCTGGAGCCAAGAGGGAAAGCAGCTCAATACCGGCAGCATCGTTGCTTCAGCAGATCATAAGCTCCTCATGAAGGATGGCGGGTACAAAAAAGTGAGCGAGTTAAAACAGAATGACCGGTTAATGCCCTTTAATACCTACTATAAGGCAGATGTCCATGGAAAGTACAGATTTATCAGCCTGAACAATGGCAGCAAGATCGCTGAGCACCAATTGATTGGAAAATACATTTCGGGGAGACCGATCAGCGCAAATGAGGTCGTTCACCATCATGACCATAACACCCTGAATAATGAGCTCGATAACCTGCTCATCATGGAAAAAAGAGAGCATGTGCGGTATCATCGTTCTATTGAGATCACGGAAACAAGGCATAAGCGGGCTCAAACACTCTCGCGAATTTCTGACCCTAAGGAAATGAGGAGAAAATCGATGCGATTCTGGGGCAATATCAGTGAGGAAAGATACGAAGCTCTATGTGCACAAAGGAAGGAGAGCGCATTACAGCAGGAAGAAAGAATAAGAAGATCAATGGTAGCGAAGTCGTATTGGAGCAACCTCTCAGAAAAAGAGAGAAAAATCAGATTGAAACGTGCCCATTACGGAACAAGGCAACGGTGGCGGGCATTGTCCCCGGAAATACGATCAGCATTGGTTGCCCGTGAAAGGAATCCGAGGTTTATCCGGGGTATATCAGAAGACATGATAAAGGATGCATTGATTCAGGAAAATGGGTCGCTACCAAACGCAGCGAAAGCAATCGGTATCAGCCTGAAAACGTTCAACAAAAGAAGGGAAATGTATAGGGTGGATAAAAGCTGGATACACCAGAATTGTGTAGAAAACCATTTTGTTACCTCTATAGAGTATTTTGGAGAAGATGAGACGTATGACCTGACGGTGGATGATACGCATAATTTTGTAGCGAATGGGATAGTGGTGTCCAACAGCGGCTGCACATATTCCGAGGGCGTCTCCTGGGGCAAATTCATCCCGCCAGAGATGGGGGGCAGGTATGCGGAGGTGCTGGTCGATGCAACCGTTGCCTGGCCGCTGATTGTAAAAGCGGTGATGGAACGGATGGGAATATCTTGACAAACCACAAATTATATATATTCTCCTTCCCTATAGTGCCGTATGCGCATCTCCATTGACACCAGGGAGGATTCTCCGGATGATATCCGGCGGGTGATTTCACTGCTGGAGCACCTGCTGAGCACCGGATCAACGCCATCTGCTCCGAAAGACATCTTTGCGAATGCGCCTGCAGAAGCAGCCCCTCCATCTTCCGGGCTGTTTGGCATGTTCTCTTCACCTGTCCAGGCACCTGCTTCTGCCTCAGAGCCTGTGCCGCAGCCCGCAAGCGAGAAAACAGATGGCAGTACTGATATCCGCATCGTCCCGTACGATTAGGGCACGGTTTGCGTGATGTTCGCCAGAATGGTGTTATCTGCCTTGTTGATGAACTCTGTTTTGAATATCTTGCCCACATTGTCAATAAAGGTAATGGCGGTGTCTATAGTCTGTGTTAGCTTCTCTCCTGAGCTAATTGGGCCGTAGCTGACTGGCTCCCCCTTGTTTCTCGCCTCTGTCCGATATTTTACAGGAACGCCGCTGCCGTACGCGTAATAATAGATGTCTACGCTCACCGGCTCTTCTTTCTGGTTGTCCAGGGTGAAGGTGAACTTATCTATCTTGAAGATGCCGCTCTCCAATGTCAGGGTTTCTATATTGCCTATAGTAGCGGTTACCTTGCCCGAGAGCTTTGGCTTTTCCGGCTCTATGGTCTTGTTTTCTGGAGGCGCGGGCGCTTCTTCTTCCTTGGCGATCATGGCAGTAGCTTCCTCGACTGGAGCTGATTCTTCATCTTCGCTTGCCTGGGTTTCCCAGCGCAACAGGCCCATATTGCTTATATTGAGATTGTCAAAGAAAGCAAAATATCCCAAGACAAGAATGATAATGATAAAGATGCTCCGCTCAATGGCGCGGGGATTGACGCTAAACTTCACCACCACTTCCTTTTTCTGGCCGCCGAACTCACCCTTGGAGAATACCTGCTTGCGCTGCGGCGGCGTGTAGTCCTTCTTTACCGGGGGGCGCTCCTGCTGCTCTTCCTTCTCTTCCTTGCCCTGGCGGAAGACATCCCCCTTTGCCTTCTTGGCGCTTCCGGGGACGACGATTTTGTCTAGGACATCGGGCATGGACTGACGCTTGCCAATGCTCTATTTAAATCTTTTTCTTTGGTGCAGGAGTATAGTCAGAGTTTCATTACTTTTATTTGGTAGTAAAGTGAGTACAAAGAATAAGAGATAAGGAATGCAACTATACTCTTGATTGTAGGATTGCTCTTGCCCATTGCATATTGCAGACGAAGAGAATAAGAGATAAGGAATGCAACTATTCTGGATGTGCGTCGTGGCGTTTCAGCTCTTCTTGCAGCGCTATCTTAATGCGGTTTTGGTCCGGGGTGAGGAAGAGCAGATTCGGAGCGCTGCAGACATAAAGGTGGCAGACCAAGAGTTTTGGATCCAGCCGATCATCCTCCTTCGTTAATAGCATGTCATTTATTCGCCTCTTTTGGTTTATGCCAAGATACCGGTATTTCCTGCGGCGAAATTCATCGTCTTCCTCATTAGGCCGCCGGGTAGAAGCCAATTCCTTGCAGTTATGTCCGAGGTAGTGTTCATCGACTATTCTGGGTCCAATACCCTTGGTTTGGTCTCGCAAGGAGTTGCCTAGAAGTGTCCAGAAGTAGAATTCGCGTGGTGCAGGCGGATATAGCAAGTGCTCGCGGGCGCACGAGGCAGAGGTCAAGAGTCGCTTGTGATCAGGAAACAAACGATCCGTTATAATTTCCAGTTTCTGGAAAAGTTCCATGCATCACCTCCTTAACGGGGAGAGGGTTAGGCAGAGAAACTCTCTTTAAGACCCGGAATCCAGTAAAGCCATTTATCAGCGATCACCGCTGGGTCACTGTCGTCGTAGCGGAAAGAATACGTCTCATCTCTGGACAGCGTGAGGGCTGCATAATTTGTGGCTCGCTCGTTCCCGAGGCGAACCGAGATCGGCTTGTATCTGTACTCGCACATATCGAGATCAAGGAACTGAGTATCGTGGAAAGCGTGGATAAGCGTTGTAGTTCTGTCAAAGTGCTCCGGCCGGACCGCGAAGAGTACGTGCCGCACGGGCGTGGTAAGGCCATGAATACGCCCGTGTGTGACGTGAATGCTATGGATATCAGATGTTGTGTACGGAATCCCCACCCATTTTCCAAAAGCATAGACAATGGTTCCCTCAGGAGCGCCTTCGGATTTAATGGTAGCCAGAGGATCTTCGTATTCGAGGAGCACTTCGATACGAAAAGGGTTATAACGGTTATAGCGAGTGTAGAATCGATTGAAACGGTCATCACAGCCTGCACTTACCATAAGTCCCATCAGGAGACAATGAATATGGACTGGCTCGTCAGAGCGACCCAGCAGATACTTTTTTCGAAATTGGACATACCCCGAGCGAACCTCCTCCACTCCCAATGACTTGAGTCGCTCTTCAAGACCAGTAGGGAAGCCGATCTTCTCCACCTCTGCCCGGAGTGCAGCGTTCACCCTGTCTACAATAGATACTCCCGCAGCCCCGCCTTTTCTTTCCGATTGCCCCATTCATACGCAGGAAAGTCCCAAGGGGTCTTAAACATGCCGATATGCACGGGCAATGCGCCCCCGATGCACCGGCAATGCATAAATATGAATATTAACAATAACTTACAGGAACCAAACGGCACCCTCCCGCGTTCTACGAAGTGGTTCAACCAACTTGGGGACGGCCATGGCAACAGCACTGAATCGCCTCCGCCGCTGGCGTGCCAGGGAATTGGCGGAGAAGATGGCATCGGGTCACGTTTCCTTCGACCTCGACAAGGAGATACACCCAGATTGCAGACGAAGAGAATAAGAGATAAGGAATGCAACAAGAAAGCTTTAAAAGAGCATAGTATTAACCCCGAGATATTCGGCCCATGGAAGAGCAGCACCGGCTCTTTATATTATTGCCTAATCATAAAACATACGGAGGTAATTCATGCAACAAATGAGCGGAAGGCCAAAAGACATCAAACAAATATCTGATGTTATTTGGGAGATACCGCAGACCTATAAAAAAGGAATGTTAGTGCCTGCAAGGATCTATGCATCAAAACAGCTCCTTGCAGAGATGGACGACGGCGTCTTTAACCAGCTAACCAATGTCGCCTGCCTGCCCGGGATCCAGAAACATGCATTTTGCATGCCCGATGGTCATATCGCAATGTAGTCAGCCTACGGCGAGACAAGTGGGGCTACGGCTTTCCCATCGGCGGGGTAGCGGCATTTGACGCCAGCGAGGGAGTGATATCGCCAGGTGGTGTTGGATTCGATATAAATTGCGGCATGCGCTTAGTGACCACTAACCTGACTTTTGCAGAAGTGCAGCCCAAGCTGCGTGAGGTGGTGGACACCTTGTTCAAGACAGTCCCTGCCGGCGTCGGCAGCAAGGGATTTCTCAAGATTTCCGTTCCCCAGTTCAAGCAGGTCATGGAAGAGGGGGTAAAATGGGCTGTGGACAACGGCTATGGCTGGGAAGATGACCTGAAGAACACCGAGGGATACGGTAAGATTGAGTGGGCGGATGCCTCAAAGGTATCTGACAAGGCAATCACCCGGGGAATCAACCAACTCGGCACCCTGGGAAGCGGAAACCATTATCTCGAAGTCCAGGTCGCGCATGCTGCCAACATCTTTGACGAGAAATATGCCAAGGCCTGCGGCATCACCACGCCTGAGCAGGTGGTTATCATGGTCCACTGCGGCAGCAGGGGATTTGGCCATCAGGTTGGCACTGACTACCTGAAAATATTTGAGGATGCTATGCGGAGATACGGCATCAGCGTGCCTGACCGCGAGCTTTCCTGCGCGCCGTTCAGCAGTAGGGAAGGGCAGGATTACTATAAGGCGATGGCATGCGCAGCGAACATGGCATTCACCAACCGGCAGGTCATCATGCACCGCATCCGGGAAGCGTTCTCCAAGGTCTTCCAGCGCAGCGCGGAGGAGCTGGAGATGAATCTGGTGTATGATGTCGCCCATAATATTGCAAAAGTCGAAAAATACAAGATTGACGGCAGCTGGAAAGAGGTGGTGGTGCACCGCAAGGGCAGCACCCGAGCTTTCGGACCGGGAAACCATGAGCTTTCTTCGCGCTATCAGGAGATCGGGCAGCCGGTAATCATCGGCGGGAGCATGGAGACAGGCAGCTATTTGCTGGTCGGCACGAAAAAAGCAGAGGAAGAGACCTTTGGCAGCACCGCGCACGGCTCCGGAAGAACGATGTCCCGGGCGCAGGCCAAACGGGAAGTCCGGGGGGAGCAGCTCCAGAAAGCGATGGAGAGCAAGGGAATCTATGTCAAGGCAGTCTCCATGCCGGGGCTGGCTGAGGAAGCAGGGCTGGCGTACAAAGATATTGACGAGGTCATCGATACGCTGGACCGGGCGGGAATCTCGAAGAAGGTTGTGGCGCTCAAACCCGTGGGGAATGTCAAGGGATAGCGCGAAAGTATTTTAAACTCCATTTCTTTCAATAACGGCATGAAGCAGAAATACAAATTTTTCGACGACATCGCCACTGCTGATGCTGCATTCGAGGCGTATGGGAAAGACCTGCCCGAGCTCTTCACCAATGCTGCGCTTGCCACATTCTCAGTGATGGCTGACCTGAAAAAGGTTGCGCCCAAGGCAAAAAAGAAGATTGTCCTGAAGAATCCGAAGGCTGAAGGGCTCTTATTTGACTTTATCCAGGAGCTGATTTACCTGAAAGATGCAGAGTACATGCTCTTCTCAAAGTTTACGGTGAAGGTTGCGGATGGCAAGCTGACTGCCACTGCCTTTGGCGAGCACATCAATCCGGAGAAGCACCAGCTGCTGACTGATGTCAAGGCGATGACGCTGCATATGTACTCGGTGCAGCAGACGAAGAGCGGATGGAAGGCGTTTATTATATTGGATACATAAGCTAAATGGTAATTATCTTCCCTTCCTTCCCGACATTAATCACGCGCGTCTTGCCGACCTTGTCTTCCAGCCCTGCTGCCTCGTGGATATGGCTGCAGAGGAGGATATCCGGCTGGAAGGTCTCGACTGCCTTCTTTACCCCTGCTGATCCGGTGAACTTGCTGAACTTCTCGATGATGGAGTCTGCGGGATGGACGTGCGTGACCATGATCTGCTTCGGCAGGTCTTTGATCTTCTCAAACCCCTTCTTGAGGAGCGCATAGACCTCTTTGTCCGGTACTAAATTAGGACCGATGTTTGCTCCCCCGCAGCCGAAGATGCCGACATCCTCATATTGCACAGAATAGCCATGGATGTTCTTCACCCCATACACCTCTGCAAGAAAATCTGCGGTGGCAAACGAATCGTGGTTTCCCGGGATGATCAGCACCTTCTGCCGCTTCTTGACAAACGGGCCGATGACATTTTCGTGATGCTCGTCAAACCGCGTGATGTCGCCGCAGAGGATAACCAGGTCTACCTTTTCCTTCTCTGCCTGCGTCGCCAGCTTTTCTGCATGACGGGAATCCCCATGGATGTCGCCAAACGCCAAAATCTTCATTTCTTCCGCTCCATGACCTGCACTTTTTCTGCAGTGAAATCCATCAGCGTGGAGGGATGACCGCGCTTCTCCCCCTCATAGACAATGAAATCTACTTTTGCCTTGATTCCCGAATCAAGGTCGTCGAGCGAGGTCATGAACTCCTCGCCGGCAACATTCGCAGAGGTTGTTACTATGGGAATATCCAGCTCCATTGCCGCCTGATGGAACCAGTGATTCGGCATCCGCACACCCAGGGAGTCCTCCCCCCTGTTCACTTCCTTTGCGATGCATGCCCTGTTCTTGAGCCTGAGGATAAGGGTATGCGAGGCTGGCCACTTGCTGACCCACTGCTCTGCCTGCTTGGGCACGATGCAGTTCTCCCTAACCCATTCCTTAGAAGGGGCCATCACCAGGAGCGGCTTTTCGTACCTTCCCTTAATCTCCCGGAGGTGCCTGACTGCTGCTGCATTGGTGGCATCGCAGCCGATGCCGTAGATCGTGTCTGTCGGATGGATGAAGACCGCGCCCTTCTTAATCTCCTTGTACACGGCACTCCTGTTCAGGTTGAATTCAGTCTGCTCAATAATCTTCATGTCTCCACCGAGAAGAGGGAGAGATTGTGGTTTTAAAAACGTATCTGTTCTACGCTCTTTACAATTAACCAACCCTTCTTACTCTAATCTGCTTAAAACCACATTTGTTTGCTAGTTGATCTAGCTTTCTTTTACTTTGACCTAAAAAATCACCGTCTTTCGTATTAATTATCTCACATTTATGTCTTAATGCCGTAGCTAGATGAATCTTATCTGTGATACTTAAGCTTGGGAATATTTCTCTGACGTATTCTAATTGTGAATCTATCCCATCATTTCCAACAATATTTATATGATCACGCAGATTTCTCATCAACTCCATAAATGCTTCTAATCTCTCCTGACTCTTTAGGTGAGAGTTAGCAAAAGCCTCTCCAATACATAAATGGCTTATAATCGGCACAACATTACGTTTTTGATAAGCGTTAAGGATTTCTACAAGTTCTTCTTTATTAGTCAAGGTACATGCATCATAGTACCACCTAATAATATGCGGGTTTTCATCAAGATTTATATCTTGAACACGTTGCATAGAAATATCACTTCTCAAAAACACCTAATCTTTCACACTTTCTAAAAGAAACCTCAAGATTTACCAAAGGATCGTTATTTACGTTTTCATGTTTTTTTGTAATAATAAAGATAGGTTCATCCTTTTTAATCTCTTTAGCATCAAACAGGGGGATAATACGTTCAATTTCTTCTTTTGATAATAACTTTAATCTTAAATTTT
>JACQNA010000102.1 GCA_016203335.1 Candidatus Woesearchaeota archaeon | reverse complement strand
GGTTTGGCATAAACCTTATATATCATCAACATTATGTGGAATTTTGTGTCATGAGAAACGCAGAGCGTTTCTCTGCGCCAGAAATGCAATGCATTTCTGAGCGGCTCAAAAACCGCCAGTAGGCACATTATACACTGCATGCCACCAGTCTATGACTGGCGGTTTTTGACACAAACAGGAAACCAAGAACAGTATGGCCTTAACCTCCACACAGAAATTCACCCTGAAGAAATTCCTGAAAGAGCTGGAGCAGTACAAGGGCAGGCATACGGAATTGGTCTCTGTCTATGTCCCCGCTGGGTATGAGATGAGCAAGATCATGCAGCATCTTGCCCAGGAGCAGGGAACAGCAACCAATATCAAGTCAACCGCAACGAGAAAGAATGTCGTTGCCGCATTGGAGAAGATGATCCAGCACCTGAAGATAGTCGGCAGGACGCCGGAGCATGGGCTTGCTGCCTTTGCCGGCAATGTGGCGGAGCGCGAGGGCCAGGAAGATATCCGCGTCTGGAGCATTGAGCCGCCGCAGCCGTTAAAGACCAGGATCTACCGCTGCGACAAGGAATTTGTTCTTGAGCTGCTCCGCGACATGATGGAGGTCAGGGAAGTCTATGGATTGGTGGTGATGGACAGGAGAGAGGGCGATATCGCGTTTCTCAAGGGAAAGAGCATTATACCCTTAACCAAGGCAAAATCAAATGTCCCGGGAAAGCAGAAGGCGGGCGGGCAGTCCGCCCATCGCTTTGAGCGTTTAAGGGAAGACGCTGCCAAGCAGTTCTACCGCAAGCTTGCCGAGATGATGAAGGAGCAGTTCTTCGGCAATCCGAACCTGAAGGGGATCATTGTCGGCGGCCCGGGCCCGACAAAATACGAATTTATCGAGACCGGGCAGATCACCAATGAGCTGAAGCAGAAGATTATTGCAGTGAAGGACTTGTCCTATACCGGCGAATTCGGGCTGGAGGAGCTGGTGGAAAAAAGCCAGGATGTGCTTGCCCATGAGGAGATTGCCACAGAGAAGAAGCTCATGACCGAGTTCTTCGAGACATTGCGCAGGCAGCCGAATAAAGTGACGTATGGATTAAAAGAGGTGCAGCAGGCCATTGGGATGGGAACAGTGGACAAGGTGCTTGTTTCCGAGGAGATGGACGATGCCACCATCAATGAGATTGAGGAATCAGCAAAGAGGATGGGAACCGCTGTCCACATCATCTCCGTAGAGACTAGGGAGGGCGCACAGCTTCGTGATTTGGGGAAGATTGCAGCAATTCTCCGCTATGAGGTGCACCAGGAGTGATGGATATCATCCAAGAATCCTTTGCGCAGCTCTATCCGGAAAAGGCGCTTCAGCACCAGTATCTGGTGAAGTACTCCGGCAGGTTCAAGGATTTCAATGCGCAGGTGCGCTATACTCCCCAGCGATTGGAGTTCCGCCTGAGCAGGAAATGGCGCCCGATCTCCAAGGATATCCAGATCGGCCTGATCCAGGAGCTGCTCAACAAGGTGTTCAGGACAAATGTCCGCACCACGAACATTGATGTCTACAATATATTTATCAAGAAGCTGCATCTGGTCGCGCCAAAAACAAAGAGCGATCCGCTCCTCAGCGCCTCATTCCGGCGGTTGAACGGGCAGTTCTTTGCGGATCTTCTGGAAGAGCCAAATATGGTATGGGGCAACGGCATCAGGAAGCTCGGCAGCTATGAGTATCAGACAGACACCATCACCATTGCGGAATCACTCAGGGGCAGCCAGGAATTGCTGGACTATGTCATGCACCATGAGATGCTCCATAAGCAGCTGAAGTTCAGCAGCAACGGAAGGAGAGCATGCCATCATAACGCTGAATTCAAGCGGAGGGAGCGGGCATATCCTCATGCGCAGCAGCTGGAGAGGCAGCTGCAGTCAGTAGTGCGCAGGCGCCGCTGGATGAGGATGCTGGTAGGGTAAAAGAGGTAGAGAGAGCGCCGTCCGCGAATAAGAGGAGTTAAACAGGTATAAATGGCGGTAATAACGGCATAAGAAAGGATGATCTGGGTTGTCCTCTGCATTTTGGTAAGCTCGTTTATTCCTGCTGATGCAGCGTTCTGTATGAATGATGTGCGGATTCCGGAGGAGGGCGAAGCAGCCTTGCCCTTGCACCAGCTTGCGGAGTCGTTTGGGAAGAAGCCATTGTCCTCGACCACTTACATCTACGCGAACGGGTAGAGGATAGCGAAGATTAAAAACCGAAACATTTATATATT
>JACQNA010000093.1 GCA_016203335.1 Candidatus Woesearchaeota archaeon | reverse complement strand
TTTTGAGCGTGCTCAGGACATCACCAATTTTTAATTGGTGGTGTCCTGACATATTAATCACTATAGAGTGAATTTAAAGGGAAATGTTTATAAAGATGCAAAGTGGTATCTTTGAGTACAAAAGCAGAATGAGCAGATAGTCGTGCCCTATGCCCGAGCAGCATTTCCCAGAGATAATATTGCTTTTTTATGCTTGTCAAAGGTATCCTGGTCAAATCTTCCGTACACTCCTGCAAGCCCGTCTTTGAATTGTTTGGAATCAACTTTTTCAATTATTCTGGACAGCCGGTCATTGAGGTCATATCTTGATGATGCCTCGGAAGCTAACCATTTCTTGTCCTGAGCATGGGGAAGCATCATGAATATATCCCGTATGTCTGTTGGCCTGCAGGAGATTATTTTCATTACCAAAAGCGCATCGGCATTGATTATCCTGAGCCTAAGCTCCTCAGGTATGGTCTTTCCCCTCAAGATACGCACCTTTGAATGCTCAAATATCCAATCAGCAGAGAAGGCAGCGCCAGTCGCCCGGTCCCGGACATCTCGGAATAGGATATCCATGCTCACCGCAAGATCATTCCCGACTTTTTTTTCATACCGCAAGAAACTTCCGGAATACAAAGCCTCTGGGGGAAGATGCTCTTGTCGGTAACCGATGCTGATGAGGATGTTCTGGACATTCTTCAACTCATCTTCATCGGCAATCACGATATCGCAGTCTACGGAAAACCTGGGCAGGGTATATGCGTTGACTGCATATCCACCGATAATGACAAAGCTGCAGCCTTTCAGCGCCGTAAGGCTCCTGAATATTTCCTGTTCCCGCAAGGAAAATAAGTCATTCACCATGCTCAAGCACCATATTTTTTCCTGATATAGCCTAATGCGTAAGCGTATGCCTCATTTGATTCGGCATATCCTATCGTCTCTTCCAACGGATCAACCATGAATCCATCTTTTTCCGCAAATGAGAATGCATGTACAGGAACCAATATCACAAATTCGCCTATCGTTCCTCCAGAATGGACATAGTTGGGTATCTCATTGCGGTTGAAGAATGCTTTCCAGTATTTCATATCCTTTTTCAAGACCTTGATAAAGTACGGAGATTTTTCCAATCCCCGTTGCACATATGAGAAATCAGACCATACCTCAACCGCGGAGGATTGGGTAAGCGCGTATGTTTTCTGGGCATGCTTGATTATTTCCGGGACGCGAAAGTCCAATAAGCCCCGTATAGCATCAGAAGGCTTGATACAGGAATACGCCTGGCTGGTGTTTTTGCGTATCCATCCTGCCCGCAGTAACAAGGAAAATATCTTCTTTTTCATGCTCGGCGACACGATCCAGTCTAACTCCGACTGCATGAACCTTCCCTGGCTGCCATGCCTGGAAAACAACAAGGCGTATGCCTTTAATCCATATTGGGGTATTTCGATAGTCATATAGTTACCTATTGGGTAACTAATATTTAAATGTTTCTCTTGCGCATGAGCAATGACTACTTTATAGTAGCGAAAGATTTATATAGAGCATACGAATTACTATGACAGAAATGATATGCCAGAATAACGCCTATAAGCGGCGAATTCTCTGGTTATACGAGGTATACAATGCAAAAGGTAGCAAAATGTATTGAGTGCGGCGCACTGCGCATCCTGCGGGATGATCTCTGCAAGCGCTGCACTATGAACGGCTTCCATGAGGTGGAGCATGGCCCAAGTGAGGCAGTTATCAGTCCAACATAATGTCACGGATCTCGATGAGCAGACCGACTCCCGCATCAGGCAGCTCTGCATGAACAGAGGGCTGACGTTTATTGAAGCAAGAGATAAGGTGTTTGCGAGAAGGAAAGTGAAGGCTGGAATATGAGCAATAGGCAACAGAAAGAAGCACCCTTGGTTTCTGTGATTATCCCCGCGTATAATGAAAGAGAGTATATTGCAGAAGCGTTGCAATCAGTGCAAAGGCAGACGTATGATCGGCTAGAAACAATAGTCGTTGCGAATGCATGTACAGATGATACTGCGAAAATAGCACGAGAGTGGGCAAGTATAGTCATAGAAACATCTGTGCAGGGCATTTCTTACGCAAAGAATCTTGGCGCCCAGCATACAAATGGGCAGGTGTATGCATTTATGGATGCGGATAGCCAGATGAAAGATGATCTTCTGGAGAAAGTGTATCGGGCGATGGCTGCTGGACATGATTGCGGAAAAGCAAAGATACGTCCTTTAGATGATGAGAGAATGCGTGCGAAAGTATTTTGCTGGTATTCTGAAATGCTCAGTAGGTTGACAAGCACGTTTCCGTGTATTGATTCGGGGGCAGGAGCATTCACATTCACAACAAGAGGTCTATTCCGTGATATCGAGCAAAGATATGGTCAGGGATTTCGTACAGATTTACAGGTGATGGAGGATGTCGATTTCTTAACGAAGCTCAAAAAGCATGGAAATTATAAACTTATTACGGAATCATGTTTGTTTACCTCAATGAGAAGATTTATCGAAGAAGGATATGTGAAATGTTTTATTGAAGATTCTATTGCAGTATGGAGACCAGAAGGAAGAACAAGAAAGCGGTGGAATGCATAATCAAATTTTCTTCTTGCACACCAGCAAGCAATGGTCCTTCTCAAACGGGTCCAGCACCCGGTAGTCCACCACGGCAATATGCTCCCCTAACTGTCTCCGCACCTGCTGGAAGATAACGCCCGGCTTCTTGGTGACGTCAATCGAGCGCGCCTTTACCACTAAAACGGCAAATCCGCCTGGTTTCAGGAACAGGTCGCAGTTTTTCAGGAATATCTCTGCCTGGTTCCGCTGCGCGATATCTTGGTACACAAAATCAGCTCCGCTCACCCTACTTGCATAGGCTTCTGGATGGAAAGCATCAGCCAATACTGGTGCCATATTGCTCCGCTGCTCGCAGAGAAAGACCAAATCCCGGGTGCTTCGGGGAGCAGAGTCAATGCAGAACACAAATCCTGTTTCTCCAAGGAGATCAGAGACAAACGAAGGGGTATACCCATAGCTCGCCCCCAAATAAAGCGCCACATCGCCCGGCTTCACGCCAAGCTGCGAAATGCCTTTCATCAGCGCTGCCCCAAGCTTGCTTCTCGTAGGATCAATCACACGGTACTCGGTGCCTTGCGCAGAAATGAGCTGCTCTCCGAACTGCGTTCCCGCAATAAGATTCTTGGTCAGGAACAGCAGCTTTTTCCCATGCATCTCAAACAATCCGGAGAATCTGCTTGGAGTGACGCTCATCGTTTCCCTTCCACCTGCTTCCGGAGCTGCTCGCCGATAAATGCTCCCTTGAAATAGTCCACCCGGGCAGCGATGGCAATCTTGTCTGCAAGGATACGCGCCATCCTTCCGCGCTCACCAGCAGGAGCCTGCCCCACGAGCGGATGCTCATGGATGATGCCGTGCTTGGGGGATTTCGCACCGCTTTTGAGGTGCCGGAATAGTGCCTTCTCCGCACCCAAAAGCTGGATGGTGGAGGCTGGAAGAGATGCCAGATGCTTCAATGAGCCCGCACGCAGTACCAGCTGCGCCCCGAGCAGCGCTCCGGTCAGCGCAGTGATGTTGGGGCAGGTTTTTCCCATGGCAGAGGTGAGATAGGCTTCTTGCATTTTCTTGAGGTTGAAAAGCTGGCTGATGTGTGCGGCAAGCTCCTGTATCGCCTTGACGTCTGTTTCTGCCAACGCAGTGCCCATAGAATCCTTTGGTTTCTTCCTGGAGAACGCGAACTCCAGCAGCTTTTCATGGTCACGCACCGCATGGGAAAGCTCAGGGTGATACAGCTCGTACCACTCCCGAAACCGCTTCATCAGGATATTGATGACCCGGTTCAGCTCGGTAATGCAGGAAACAGCCTGCTTGATGAGGTCGTCTTCATGCACCGCTTCCTGAATCTGCTGCCGGGTAAGCGCAATGTTCTTCTCGCGGAAGGCAGGAAAATGCTTTGCCTGCTTCAGCTGCTGCAGGAACGCAGGGATGTCTTTGGATGAGCGCTCCCCGATGATGCTGGTGAAGGGGTCCATAGCAGAGCAAAGTGCCGGTAGATTTATAAATATAAGGGATGGGCGAACAGCGCATGCTCTCCATCTACCTCACCTGCAAAGACAAGCAAGAAGCAGAGCGGATTGCGAAAGAGCTTCTGCGGAAGCGGTTGATCGCCTGCGCCAATATCTTTCCCATCGCTTCCCTCTACCGCTGGAAGGGAAAAATAGAGAAAGCAAAAGAGGTAGCGGTGATCCTCAAGACAAAAAAAGAAATGTTTGAAGAAGCCGCTGCCATCATCAAAAGGCTCCACAGCTATGAAGTGCCCTGCATCTGCGCAGGGGAGAGTTCTGAGGTAAGCAAGGAGTATGCCGCATACCTGGAGAAAGAAGTGAAATAAGGATGGAGCGGATCGCAAAAGAGCACCATTTCAGGCACGTGTGCCTCTACTGCAGGCAGAGCCATGAAGGCTCCTGGAGATCAGAGTTCCATCTGGAGTTCCATTATAAGGTCAGGCACTGCTCCTGCGGCAGGAAGCTCCGGATGCGGATGCCGTTCATCAGCGACGGCAATGACCGCAGCCTGGATGAGCGCATCCATGCGCACGAAAAAGAAAAGCGCTAGCGCAGCGTGCGTTTTGCCATCCGTGCCGCGATTTTCACGGCAGCACGCAGCTGGCGGTGGAGCAGTCTGGCATGCCGCCGCAGCTCCCGCGCATCCTTCCGTGTCGCGGGATCCAGCCGGGAGATTTGCCGCTGTGCAGCAGCCTCAGCCATCCGGGATGCCACGCGGGCAGCACGCCGCGCCTCTGCCAGGAGCTTTCGTGCAGCCATCCGGTCAATTTTCTTTTGCGCGGCAAGCGTTGTTGCGAATTTCATCCCCCTGCGGCGGGCAATGGATGCCAGCCGGATGCCAAGCCGAATTCCTTTTCGTAGCCTCATAGGTATTTCACCTCTTGTTTTTCATGGGTTGTGAGCAGGAGGAAGTAAAAGAAGAGCAGGAAAGCAATGCTGAATCCGATGATGGAAAATGTCCGGTAGGTGTTCACCATCAGCGCAGAAGCGACAATCAGGGCTGCCATCGTCACCCCCAGCACGATCCGGTTGGTGGACTTGTCCATCTCCACAGTGAGGTTGCGGACATCAGTATCCAGGTTGCTGATCTTCTGGTCCGCATGGCGCATCCGGTAGGCGAATTCTGTGCTCTGGTCAGGCAGGCGCAGCAGGAAGTTCTTGAAGCGGCTGGTATGGTACACCAGCTGGCGGAAAGCCTGTTTGGGGCTGTGCTTCTCATGCACCATGCCTCTGAGAAAGGGGCGCGCGGTCGCGACAATGTCATAGTGCGGGTCCAGGGACGCGCACACGCTTTCCACGGTCACCACGCATTTTGCCAGCAGCAGGAAGTTGGTGGGAAGGAGCAGGTGGTGCTGTTTTGCCAGGGTGATAAGCTTGGTGAACACCTCCAGGGGATTGACCTGCTCAAGATGTGCCCCATAATACGGGCTCAATGCATCATGGATGTCCTCCTTCAGCTGAGCCATGTTTGGCTCTCCCTGCACCACGCCCAGCGCAAGAATGGATTCGGTGATGCCGTCAATATTCCCTGCTATCAGGGAGATGAACAGCTGCGAGAGCTGCTCGCGCAATTCAGTGGGCAGCCTGCCGACAATCCCGAAGTCCAGCATGGCGATTCTCCGGTGCGGCAGCAGGAAGATATTTCCCGGGTGCGGGTCCGCATGGAATATGCCGTCAACAAACACCTGGTGGAAGATCGCGTGGGAAAGCCGCCTGGCGATCTGCTCTCTGTCCTGGCGGGAAAGCTGCGCGCGGGAGAGCGGAGTGCCGCTCACAAATTCCATCGCAAGAACACTGGATGTGCTGAGCTCCGGATACACTTGAGGCACCTTGATGAGGTGGGACGCCTGTGCATGGGCATGCATCGCAGCGATATTCTTTGCCTCGATAATGTAGTCCAGCTCTTTTTTGGTATAGCGCTCAAATTCCTGCACAATGGCAACAGGGTCAATGATGATACGCTCATAATGGGATTCGAGCAGCTCTGCGAGCTTGTGCAGGATGTCGATGTCTGTCTGGATGGTTTCCTGAATATGCGGCCGCTGGATCTTGACAGCCAGGCGCTCGCCAGAGGCAAGCAGCACCTCATGGACCTGGCCGATGGATGCTGCCGCAATCGGCTTCTTGGTGAAAGAGGATATCTTCTTCCGTTTTCCCTTAACCTGCTCGAAGAAGAGCTCTTGTGCAGCCTCTCCGGAGAAAGCAGGAACACTATCCTGCAGCTTGGCGAACTCAGTGCTGTATTCCTGCGGGATTAAGTCAGGCCGCAGGCTGAGCAGCTGCCCGAGCTTGATGAATGTCCCCCCTAATTCCTCAAACAGTTTCCGCACCCGGGCAGGGTTTGGCTCCCGCTGCCGGAACTTGGCGCGCTGCACCCGGTGGCGCAGGGGAAGAAAATGGATGAGCTTCAGCCGGTCAATCAGGTAGCCAAAGCCGCTGGAGAAGAGTATCCGGAGGATCTCTTCTAATCTCTTGATATCCTTGACGTCCTGGGAAAGGCGGGAGGGCATGCATTCCTTCAGGCAGGGATGATATATAAAAGTATTGAAAAGAGTTCACCCAATCACCGTTCCCTGAAACCTCTTCCCTTCCAGGTAATGCCGGAAGTTCGGAAGATTCCTGCCGTCCATGATCACTACCTTGATGCCCAGCTGCTCAGCATGCGTGCTCGCAATCGGATCAAAGGGCAGGCTCATGCCTGCTTTCCATTCACCCCCCACCAGCTTGCGGAACTCTTTCCAGGAAATGCGCTCGATCTTCTTTGCATCTGTATGTTTCTTCGGGTCTTTGTTATACACAAAAGCAATATTGGAGAGATTAATGACCGTATCTGCCCCATAATGCTCGGCAAACTTCACCGCGTCAAAGTCAGTGGATGTCCCGGGCAGGAAGCCGCATCCGATAAGAATGTCGCTGAAATCAACAATCTTGCGGTAATCCGGATGGATGGGAGAATGGGCAACATCATGGAGTATGGAGAGGATAAGCTGGGCGTTTGCCTCAGTGACCTTGATGCCTAATTGGTCATACACTTGGTCATCAAACACGTGAACTGCCTTTGCAGCAGCAATATAATCCCTGCACACCTTGCCCCCGCCGCAGACAATGATGAATTTGTATTTTTGGAGCAGTGAGAGGGTTGCGGAGCGGAATTCCCGTAAAAAATTCGCGTCAATTGCATCAGGAACAATGATGGATCCCCCCAGGGAAAGAATAATCAGTCTCCGCTGTTTAGCCATACGCGCTGCCCACCCCGATCAGCGTAACCCCGATGATGATGCCCAGGACTCCCAGTATTTTCCACAAGTTCATGCGCTCCTGGAGGAACAGCAGGGAAAGGATGCTCGTCCAGATGTATACTGTAGCAACAAAGGGATAGAGCACCGAAAGCTCGCCCGCGCGCAGCGCAGGGATAAACAAGAGCGTGCCGATGCCATAGAGTATCACTCCCTCGCGGAGATGGTGGTTGTGCAGCAGTGCAGAGATGCTCAGGGAGAGTGTCCCGGATGCCTTCTTCAGCATCAATGCCCCGAACGCGCCAATAAAGGTCGCCACCAGCACAATCCCCATGGACCAGAGCGGAGTGCTCATCTTGATCCCCTCCCGATGCTGCTCACTCCAAGGATGATGAACACAATGCCCGCCCACTTAAAGCCATTCATCGCCTCACCCAGAAAATACATGGACAGCAGCCCCACCCAGACATAGGATGTTGCAACCAGCGGATAGAGCACAGAAAGCTCGCCCCCGCGGAACGCAATCAGCAGCAGGAGAGCAGCCAATGCATAGATCGCCAGCCCCAGGATCAGCTGCCAGTTGAGGATAAGGGAAAGGATATCACCGGATATTCTGTTTGCCCCCATCTTGTAGAGCAGCTGGCCAAGCGCAGTGAGCACGGTCATCCCGATCACCAATGCGATTGCCCAGGGCTCTGTTTTGCTCATGCGGAGTCCTTCAAGAGTATCTCGATGATTGCGGCATACGCCGGCCGGGTAATAAACACGCCAATGCTGATTCCCAGGATGCTGGTCAGTGCAAAGCCTTTCAGCAAGCCTGCTCCGGCAAACAGCAGCGGGACAAGCGCCACCACAGTGGTGAAATACGCAGCCATGATGATGAAGAATGCCTGCTTGATCTTGTCCTTCAGGCGCAGCTGGTAGCGCTCTCCCCGCAGGGTCTCGTCGGTAATCACAATCTGGTGGTCTACCCCTGTTCCCAGCACAATGATGATGCCGGCAATGGCAGCCAGGTCAATATTCCAGCCGATAAGCGCGGCAACGCCCAACAGCAGCACAACCTCGGCAAGCAGCGTAATCATGATCGGGAGCGTGATGCTCAGCTTCCGGTAATAGATAAAGATAACCGCAGCGACTGCGAGAATAACCCACAGCGCAGTCTGGATGGCATTGGAGATGAACGCCTTGCCCAGTGCAGGGGAGATGGAGTCTGTTTTCACAATGGAAAGCTTCACCGGAAGCGAGCCGGTGATCAGGATGGTCTGCAGCCGCTTCATCTCCAGCAGCGCATTCTGGGCAGCAGCCTGTTCGCTCACTCCCGAGCCTGAGCCCGATATCTCAATATCAGTCACCGCCCTTCCCTTGAGATCCGCGCCGATATTCAGGGAGTCCACCAGCTCATTGTCCAAGAACAAGTCGAGCTTCTCTGAAAGATACCCCTGCGAGCGGTCGCCGGTGCTGCCGGGAATGATGGTGAGATTCTTGGTCAGCGATGCCTGCAGCTCTGCAGCAGCCGGGCTCAGTGAGATAGAGAAGCGGAACCTGCAGAAATAGCCTTCTGCCCCCCTGCTGCATCCGCTAAAGGGGTCTATCCCCGCGCAGTCAGCAGAGCGGCACACATAGAGGATATCGCTGCCCCCGCGGAAGACAGTATGGTTGCCGATGCTCGCCTCAAACTTGCCCTGCTGCGCAAGCAGCTCCTTGACCTCCTCCTCATTGGCGCCGGCGATTTCCACGATGATAAAGTCTTTTCCCGTGCCTCCGAGATAGGTTGGCAGATCAGAAGCAGCGCGGACAGTCACATCGCTCAGCCCAAATACATTCAGGCGCTGCTTCATGTTCTCCAGGATGAATTCCAGGTCATCCCGGTTGATGGCAGTTTCCGGCTCCAGCACCACCCGAGTACCACCTTGCAAATCAAGCCCTTTCCTGATGTTGGAGCTTGCCGCTTCTCCTACCCGGATGCCGAGCTCATGGATGCCGAGAATGTTGGTCTTTGTCTTGTTCACCTCGACAAAGATAGTGGTGGTAAGATTCGTTTCCGGGTCAGTGACATTCTTCGGCACCAGCTCTGTCTCGTTGAGGATGATGGTTTCAGTGATGGGGATAGGGGAAAATGTATATGTTCGTTTATTCGTCGTCAGCGTCACAAACGTATCCTGCCCAAATGAGGAAACAATGCTGCCGTACTGCTCCAGTGAAGTGATCTCCTCTCCCTGCAGCGCGATGATGCGCTCCCTGCTGGTTGGCGCGGCCTGCGCACTGGGCTGCTCAATTCCGGCAAGTGCGGCAGCGCTTCCCTTGGCGATCGAGCGGATCGTGATGCCTTCTGGATTCAGGACAGGATGTATGGCAAGTGCAGCAAGGAGCAGCGCAACAATAAGGATGATCACGCGGGCATTCTTGAGTATGGCAGCCGCTTTACCCATGGTGCTTCTTCTCCATGTACATCCGGATCAGCCCGGCATTCTGGATCCAGGTGGT
>JACQNA010000097.1 GCA_016203335.1 Candidatus Woesearchaeota archaeon | reverse complement strand
GGACAGGCAGCAGAGATAGGTCAAGCGATCTTCTCTTCCATGCTGAGCCGCTGGAATATCTCCTGCGCTGCTGCGATAAACGCCTCTTCCTGCCCGATCTTGATCAGCGTTCCTGCCGCATCCTTGTGGCCGCCGGCGTCGCAGCCGACGCGGGAAGCGATCTGCTTGATGATGCTCATCAGGTCATTCCCCCTGTTCTGTCCGGCAATCCTCAGGGATACCTTGGTGTTTGCCGCATCCTGATGGGCAAGAGAAAGGATCAGTGTGCCGTCAGGGATAGTTCCAGAGCGGGAGAGGATGGATGCCATGGTCCCTGCCATGGTGCTGAGGATATGGTCGCCTGCATTGATGATGAGGTAGCCATCATGCCGGATGATGGCTGGCGAGTCTTGATGCGATTCGTACCAGCGCATGGCCTGCATGATCTGGCGCTTGTATTCTTGGAGATTCTGCACCGCCTTCCGCTTCATCTTTTCATCACCCAGGCAGCAGCCGATGCCTAATGACGAGTTGTCCAGCCTGCCGCAGGCATTGAGGACAGTGGAGAAGCTCTTCATGTCCCGGAACTCGTCCAGGGTCTCTTTCAGGAGGAGGTAATGGTTGCCGATGATGTCTTCCGGGCGGTCTATGGATATCCGCTTCATGACAATGGCGGCGATTAAGCGTTGCGTCTCCTCTTTGGTGAGGTCCGCGAGCCTGCGCCAGTTCGCCCCATTTTTTGCAGGGATATGCAGCGAGTTGAGCAGGCTGATCGCGCCGGACTCTGAGCCGCTCACTCCGGGAACGAATGGATCAGTGCTGTACTCCAATGCCTTGTGCACCGGCCTGGTGTAGGAGCCGAACATCCGCAGGCCTTTCCTGACTTCCACCAGCCCCTGCTGCAGGGCATCATCAAGGATTGCCTTATTGAGATGGAGAAACCCGTTGCTCTCCTGCATGTCGCCTGTCGCCCCGATCAGGGCGATATGCGCCATGTCCCTGTTCTTTTCATTGAGCGCCTTGCAGAAAAGGTACACCACCCCTGCCCCGGATATTTCCCTGCTGCCGTCAATGCTGTGGAGGTGGGGATTGATGTGGATGATGTGCGAGGGGCTGCTCTCCGGCTCATGATGGTCAAGGATGAGGACAGTTTTTCCCTCCAGCCTCGCTGCAATGGCTGCCGCTGATGTCGAGCCCAGGTCAGTGAAAACGACAACCGAGTACTGCTCCTGCTGGAGATTTCCCAGCACCTCGTCATTGAGCTGCTGCACCGTGGAGAGCGCATACTGGCGGTTCTCGCGCATCAGCGCCTTGAGAAATATCGAGCATGCGGCGATGCCATCGCAGTCCAGATGGGAGATGACGCGGATGGTCTCGCTCTTCGGGATGGCATGGAACTGCGCAACTGCGCCGGTGATGGAGTCCTGGAATTCTTGATAGGGCAATGCACTCACTTCTTTTTCAGCATGATAACTGGGCTATCCGATAACCAGCTTTGCCTTGGACTGGTCAAATTTCCAGTCTGCGGGAAGACGCTCGGTGTTCTTGTAGTATTTCACCAGGCGATGGATCTTGGATTCCGTGAGGAGCAGCCCCCTCCGCACCGGCATGTCTTTCCTGTTCTCCTCCAGATGCTGCTTGAGGCGGATGCTTTTCCTGATTAAGGAAGTGAGGTCTTCCGGTATTTCCGCAAGCAGCTGATGCTCTTTCAGTATCTTCGTGATACGCTTGCCGGTGACTGCCTGCACATCCGGGATGCCGTACTGGTCGCGGAGCAGCATGCCGATCCTGGAATGCGGATGGTCTTCCTTGGCAAGCTTGAGCACGAGCTGCTCCACCTCTTCCGGGCGGTAGCTGAGCCAGCTCGGCTTTGCCCGGTTCAGGGGCTTCTTGCTGCGCGATTTTCCGCGCTTTCTCGAGTGCATTCGTGCCATACATGGAAAGAATAAGCCGGGAACCGGCATAAGCGGGCGGATGCTGGCTTATCCTTGCGGAGAGGGAACGGGAGATGGTTTATAAGTGTTGCGGTATGTCTGGCTTCCTGTTTAGTACCGTTTTTAGTTTACATTTTTGGGCAGTATTTAAATAACGCTGGGTATTGCTTATTCTCTTATGGAGGTGTGCTTTATGGCATACAAGTTAAATGAAAAAAACGTAAATG
>JACQNA010000094.1 GCA_016203335.1 Candidatus Woesearchaeota archaeon | reverse complement strand
TAAGGGAAGGGGAGCAGCTATGAGCAGGACGCTTGCGCAGAATGCTGCCCTACTCGGAGTACTTTTGCTGAGAGAGATAGCTCTAGCCTAGGGAAATGAGACCAAAAGCACCCTCTCCGGCAATGAAACAACAGCCAGCAACATTACTGTAGCTAACGAAACAATATCAAATGAGACCATACAAAATGAGACAATGGGAGCAATACGTAATGAAACGTACAGCAATGAAACTGCCCTGAATAGAACAGGGGCAGATGAGACTTCCAGAACAAACATCACCATCACCATTGAGCTGCAGTACAAGTCAGATACTGTATTTGACTCCGATGATAACGGCATTGCCAATCTGAGCGGAATTGTTGACCTGACGGTAGAGGATACCACCTTCAGCCAGGAGCTGAACAGCAGCGGCATCTGTGTAAGATGGGGCATTGCGAGCGAGGATAACGCAACAACGAGCTTCCTCTGCTATGGGGGAGAGCTCTGCTGTACTGCTATTGAGCTGCTGCCGACATTAGGGGGATGGAGCGAGCCGCTGCATGTCTATCCGCAAAGGTATGATGCGGGGCTGAACAATACGGTTTCTGCCCAGGTGCTGTTCTACAATATCACGGATATTGCGTATTCAGAGTGGGCAAACCTCACTGCACGGTTCCTGGAGAATGCCAGCGAAGAAATAGAGGAGAACATCACCAATGCCAGCGCCAATGCGCCGATTGTCAACCAGACTATTCGGCAGTTCAGCGCGGTGATCGGCAAGCCAGTGAAATGGGTGAAGCGTGTTACATATGCGAATACCACCATGCCGAATGTCACCATTCCGGATGCTGCCATCAATTTCACGGTTACTAAGATAGCGGGAAAGAGGAAAATTGAGGTGAAGGAGCACAAAATCAGGGTGCGTGAGGATGATGGGGTGAAGAGCGTGCACCAGTACCAGCAGGAGAGGCTGTCTGGATATAGCGTTCTTGCTGGGAAGCATGATGATTCCCTTGCCCGGCTGCTCAGCTGGTTTGCTGCTGCCATGAGCAAGATCACCGGATATGCGGTTTTCGATAGGCAGGAAAGCAATGAGACCATCCTCATCATTGACGAGCCTGCAACAGAGATCGAGGTGGAGTACTATACTGATGCTCCGACGGCAGCTGAAGAGGAGAGCGATTCCTATCACAAGCGGATTACCATAAGCGCACCATTGAACTATACTGATGTGCTGGCCTACACCACTATCCCTGATATTTCTGCTGATGCGGTCGCCATCATCTGGCAGGCGAGCGAAGAGGACTACCAGAAGTATATTGATGCTGATTATGCGAGCATTGGAGACGGCAGGAAAATCGCTGCGGACATCACCCATCATCCCTATTTTGCCGTTGCGTTTGAGGACAGCGACGGGAGCGGCCTGCCGGATACGCTTTATTGGATAACACCCCATACCTCTGAGCAGGAGTTTGCGGTGAGCATCAGCATTATTACTGTCCAAAGCTATCCGATGGTGGGAGGCAATTGGACAGTGGCGTTCACCACTACCGGCGCTGCGGAGCTGAGCATTGCTGCGAGCAATGGAACAACGTATGGCGGGGGAGCGCCGGCAGACTTAAAATGGCTGCAGGTGCGGTGCGGGGATGCTCCTGCAGAGATGGAGTTTGATGGAGAGACAGTGCACTCCGCAAACTATACCTGCAACACCACCAGCTACCAGGTTGTTCAGGTGCATACCGTGGGAAAGCATACCCAGCAGTTTATATTCGGCGGCCAGGCTGCCTATGCGTACAACTATGCAACCAATGAATCTGCATACAAGTTAATATTGAATCCTATTGTTCCCCTAGGAGGCACGCGGCTCAACCAGAGCAGCTATGCGGTCAAGGTAGTCGCAAGCAGTGATTACAGTGCGTTTACCCTGAATGAGAGCGCCTATAAAATCCAGGGCAATCTGTATCATGCAGGAATTGGGGGGCGCTTCAACGAAAGCTCTTACAAAATCTCATTCACTCCGGAGCAGGCATTTACGTCATATACCAGTAATGTGGTTCCCAATGACGAGCCTGGGCTGAGCATCACCCTAATCAACCCCCCTACCTTAACCACCGACAAGAATGCAACCCAGTCATTCACCTTCCAGGCAAGCCAGAATAGCAACTGCACCTTATGGCATAATCTGTCCGGAACATTTGTGGTGAATGAGAGCTGGACAAACATTTCTGCAAGCACCAATGTGCAGATGTATGCTACTATGCCGGCGGCGAATGTGTATGAAAACATCGTGTGGAATGTGAATTGTTCCTCTGTTGCGGGAACCAGCGTGTTTGCCAGCAGCAATTTCACCTTCCACTATGACAATAAAGCGCCGGTGATCAGCCTGGACGCTCCTGCCAACGGCAGCCAGCTGTTTGTGGGAGACTGGATCAACCTCACCATTGAGGAGGGAACGGGGGCATACGCATGGTACAGCAGGGATGGTGAAGTGACGAATTATACATTGAGGAATGCGAGCCAGCAGTATGCAGTAAATGCTTCGGGATGGCAGTTTATCGTGAATCAGGACGTGCATGTATACGCAAATGATACCATGGGAAATGCAAACTTCAGCGTATACCGTTTCAATGTCACCGGCATCAACCTTACCATTAGCCTGAATGACTCCAGCGTGCTTGCAAACCTGGATTTCATTGTCTCGGGAATAGCCAATTACAGCAATGGGACAGCAGTGGCTGGGCAGCTGATTACGGTGTATGTAAATAATGTGCCCAACAGCACTGCAGACCATACCAATGCAACAGGGAGTTATAATGTGACTGCACGCGCGCCATCATCCACCGGAAGGTATGAGGTACTGGCGAACATCAGCAGCCATGATACTCAGTTCAGGGCAAATACCACGCTCCAGGGCGCTGAGAGTGTGCCGCCCTACTGGGCATTCAACCGGACGAACTTTACGGGTATTGCTGCTGATCAGGCAGGGCAGTTCAACATTACCTATGTGGATGAGACAGAGCTGGACAGCGTTATCTTTGCCATCCGCAACCATAGCTCGCTTCCCTTTACCAATATCAGCACTGCCCGGCTGAGCTTTCTCACTACCCGGGTTGACCTTGCATTTAACCTGACGATGAGCTCGCGCCGGAATGAGACATTCCAGTGGAAGTTCTACGGCAATGACACCTCGGGCAACTGGAATGAGAGCGATGTGTTCAGCACCACTATCAGCGATGCTGCTGCAGTGTTCTCGCAGAACGGGACGAATGTGAGCTCGGCAGGAATTCATGCGCGAGTGCTGTTCAATGCCACTGTCCGGGATCCTGATGGCCTGGCAGGATACATCTTCAGCCTGAAGAACTCCTCAACAGCGGATTGGTTCAACTATTCGGCAGTTGAGATTAATGGCAGGGCTGAATACTTCATCAACACCAGCCATGCCATTTCCTCAGCACAGGGAGCGGTTCTGCAATGGAAATACTATGTGAATGATTCTGCAGGGACGATGTACGAATCAGGCGCGCAGTTCTTCACTGTGGCAAATACCGCGCCTGCAAGGCCGGCATTCTATGAGCCCACTCCGGTGAATACCAGCATCCTCAATGCCAACCAGACATTCAACTGGACAGCGACTGATGTTGACGGAGGGACGATGTACTATTACCTCTTCTTTGACACCAGCAATCCTCCGGGAACGCCGGTGATCAACAACCTGACAGAAAGCAATTGGACATCCAATATCACCGCGTATGGGACCTATTACTACCGGGTGTTGGCATCAGACCGGACGGACAACTCGTCATTCACGGAAATCCGCGTGATCACCTTCAACGGGGATGTGGACCAGAACTCCACGATTACGGACACGCTTCTGGAGAATTCTCGGGTAATCAATTCGACCATTACGGGAAGCACGGTGAATTCGAGCAATGTCACCCGGTCAGTGGTCAGCAGGCATATCATCTTCAACTCCAGCATTCTTTCGTCAACCATCATCAACTCCACCATCCGGGACACAAACGTTACTTATTCTATCCTGACGAACGTGACTGCACGGAACTCCAATATTACCTATACCAATGCTACCAATGCAACGATCATCCGCTCGCTGGTGGACGACGCCAATGTTACGGATTCGACCATCATCAATTCCACGGTCAGGACAGCAAATATTACCAGGAGCACGGTAGACAACTCGACGGTAAAGAACTCACATCTTGTAGACTCGAACATCACTTCTTCCATTGTGCTGAACACCACCGGAATCAACGCAACCATAACCAGGTCAGATGTCGATAACAGCACGATCCGGCATTCTGTAATCGCCAGCTCAAACATTACCTCTGCATTTGTAATCAACTCCAGCGTGGTGCAGTCAAACATTACCCGGTCAGACGTGTTCAATTCCACGATTGCCATCTCTGACATCAGGCAATCGAACATCTCTTCGTCAGATGTCAGGAATGCTACGGTGGAGGCGTCAAACATCACCATGTCCATCATCACCAATACCACTGTGCGCATCTCCCACGTGGTTTCCTCAAACGCTACGAATTCCTTTATCCGGAATTCCACGATACTCGGATCAATCATTACCCGATCATCAGTAGAAAACTCCACCATCGTCATATCTGTCGTTGATGATTCCAACATCAGCTCCTCCACCATTATCAATTCAACAATAACGGGCTCAAATGTAACCGCAGGATCTGTGCTAACCAATGCGACCGTGCAGCGCTCTCATGTTGAGCAGTCTAATATCACATCATCCATGCTCATCAACTCAACCGCGATATCTGCCAATGTAACCAACAGCACTGCGATCGGGTCATTCATCAGGGATTCGACCATACGGAACTCCAATGTCTCAGCTTCAACGGTTATTTCCTCATCAGTCATCGACTCGAATCTCACGAACTCCACCCTGAGCAATGTGACGATGCTGGCCTCCGCGGTGAGTAATTCGGTTATTAATTCCTCGCTCGTCGAGAACAGCAACATCACGAACTCCACTGTGCTCGGCACTACCATCCAGAATATGATCCTCGTTTCCGCGAATGTGTCGTATGATCTCCTGGTCAGCGGATCCATCACCTACCGTGGCCTGGTATTTACCGGCCCGCAGACCTTCGAGTATATCCTGCCGCCGACCTGCGGCATCTATGGCTGCGAGTCCTCAGAAAGCTGCTCCACCTGCTCCCAGGACTGCGGAGAGTGCTCAGGAGCGGCTGCAGCAGCGCTGCCTGCAGAAGCGCCGGCAGCTGAAGAAGCTGCGGCAGAGGAAGAGGCAGCTGCTGAGGAGAGCGCTGCACCAGTGAGCGGGGAAGAGGCTGAAGCCCCTACACCCCCACCTCCGCCCCCTCCACCGCCTCCACCACCACCGCCAGCAGAAGAGGAGGCTGCTGTAGAGGGATCTGGTGAGGAGGCTGCGGCAACAGAAACAGCAACAGAGACCGTGAGTGAGGCAGCAAAGGCCGTTGCCCAGGGCATCCAGGCAGGCGCTGCCAAGATCGCTTCCCTGTTCACCAGCATTCCTGAATCCTCCATTATGCCAGAGAATATCAAGATTACTGATCTTCCCTGCACGCCTGAGCAGGTGACGCTCACTCCTGCAACCGGGGCTGCTGTCCAGATTCCGAAGGGATACCAGCTGCTCGCTGATCCCTTTGATGCGCAGGCATCTGCTGATGCCAGCCTTACAATTGCGGTGCCGCTGAATTTCCTGGATGTCCATGCGCTCCGCTGCAAGGGAGAAGTATGCAGCAGGGTTGAGGTTGATGCAGCAGATGATATGGTGTGCGAAGGAAAAGAAACAAAAGAGCTGATCCGGCGGGACCTGTTCCTGCCTGCTGACAAGCTGCCGGTGCAGATTGCGGAGCGCACGGCAACATTAAGTGATACTCAGCGTACCATCAGTTCCGGAAAATATCAGGTAGCGTTCGACCATGTCATTCCAGGATCAACAGCAACCCTGGCGATGCCCAGCGTTCCCTTGCCGCAGCCAGAGAACCAGAAGCTGAAGATTGTGGGAACTCCGCTGGTGCTGAAGATTGCGCAGCTCGGCACGACATTGACTATCACTGTTCCCTATTATGCAGATAAGCTCATTGACCCAAGCAGTGTGGCGCTCTATGTGCTCTATAACGGCAAGTGGCTCTTTATCGGCGGGAAAACGGAAGGGGATGCGGTCACTGCGGTGGCAGAGCATGCGGAGCAGTATCTCTATGATGGACAAGTGACCTTTGCGCTCATCGGGACATTGTGCGATACCTGCCTGGGCTCCTATTTTACCCGGGTGCATGACGGCAAGAGCAGGGATGCGGTGATATTTGTGCACGGCCTGGGAAGCAGCCCGGCGACCTTTGACAATATCATCAAGGACATCAAGCTGACCAACCAGCCCTGGCAGGCATGGACATTTGGGTATCCCACCTTCCGCCTGATTGACCAGAATGCAGTGGAGTTCGCCAACTGGCTCGAGAGCGAGGCCGCGAGCTTTGATTATCTCTATATTGCTGCACATTCCATGGGCGGATTGGTGAGCCAGGCTGCGGTGTATTACGCATACCAGGAGAACCTCAAGACGCCTGGCAGGTATACGTTTGTGGACAAGATGCGGAAGCTGATTCTTATCGCGACGCCGAACAAGGGAAGCCCTGCTGCAGAGAGCCTCAAGGATGTTCTCCGCGTGTTTGCCAGATCTGAGGAGAATGTGCCGCTATTCAACCCGGAAAGCTCAGGCGTTGCTGAGCTGATCGCAGGCAAGAGCATTCCGCAGGTTCCCGGAGTACAGTATTATGTGGTGGCGGGGACCAAGACGTATGAGCTTGATATCGGGGTGAGCAAGATCTCCTCTGCAACATTGTTTGCGGAAGGGGCTGCCAATGACGGCGTTGTTTCTGTGGAGAGCGCGCAGTCTGTCGGCGACACTGTCATCAATAACCAGTGCAGCAATTACTGGGAAATCCCCACTACCCATACTGAGCTGCTGTTCAATCCGGTAACAAGAAGGGTTGTCGAGAATGTCATTGCGAGCGAGATCAAAAAAGACCTGAAGGGAGTTCGGGACAAGGCCATTCTCGGCAATCTCCGCTATGTGAGCCTGCCGCTCCGCGCCGGAGGAACAGTATATGCTATCATCGGGAAGCGGATTGATGCAAACAAGAACCCGGACATCACGCAATGCAGCTGCGGGAACGGGTTCTGCAATGTCGGAGAGAGCGATCTGAGCTGCCCGAGCGACTGCGCAAATGTCTTGTCTATTGAGAACCAGCTCATATTCTTTCCCATTATCGTGTTTGCTGCCCTGTTCTGCTCTTTTGTATTTGGCAGCATCAGCGTGTACCGGGCATTCCAGCGGCGGAAGGCGGCAAGGAAATATACCTGGATGATTGCCGCGTTTATTGTGGGAGCTATCCCCTATGTCCGGCTCATGCTGATCAAGAATGTGGAGAAGGGAATAAGCATCAGCATCGCGTTCTTCTCTGATTTGGTGCTCATCATCATTGTTGGAATACTGCTCTGGGCCATGCGGCGCTGGAAGGGAGTAGGCGAGGAGCAGAAGGCAAAAGAGGCAGGGGAGAAACCGCTGCGGATACGGAAGGCTGCGGAAAAGGGAAGGATTACTGTTGCATTTGGGCTTGCTGAGCTGCGCGCCTGGGAAGCAGGGGCGATACTTTCTGCACTGGGCAGGCGGGGGATAAAGTGGTGTATACTGCAGGCATTGGAAGCAGTGGCAATGCTCTCTGCACTGGGCAGACGGGGAGTAAAGTGGTGTATAATAATAGGGAGAGCGGTGACTGGTGCTTTGCTGGATGCAATTCTTGGGACACCAAAGCTCGTCTGGAAGGGATGGCTGTCATTCATTGGCTCATTGCAGTATGCATTCCTCCACCTCCAGCGATGGCTCCGCCTGGAACGAGGAAGGGCTATCCATGCCTGGTTCAGTGAGCTGCATCTGATACAGCACCTGCGCGATGCTGCTGTTGGGAATGTCCGGCATGGTGCCCGAAGACTCAGGCATACCACCAAGAGGGCTGGAGCAGGCATTGCTCATGGATATGCTGAAGCACGCGATGCGCTGGAGGACGCTGGGTTTGCCATTGCTGAGGTGCTCCAGCAGCGCAGCCATGACAGCACATATGCGAAGCTCAAGGAAAATGTCAGGATACTGGTAAGGAGAAAGTGTTCGCTGAGAGAGATATGCGCTCAGCTGAGGCATGATCCCCGCTTATTGCGTGATATGTATACCATGGTCAGTGATGAGGAGCGGGCGTACGGGCAGCTGGTGAGGTATATTGCGCATTACCTGAGGGCTGGCGCGTCAAGAAGCGAGATAGCTGCTGAGCTGCTGCCGCTGAACTGGAGCAGGCGAATGCTCAGGCGGGCATATCGGGAGGCGAAGAAACGGATTTAGGGAAAGGGATAGTGGCGCTGCTGCAGTTCCTCACCCATCTTGGTAATCTTTTCCGGATCATGGTATATTCTGGTAGTGTCGCCGTGCCTGATAACGCCAAAATCAACCAGCCAGTCATACTGAGCAAAGGGTGCAGTGATATGGAGCGGATCTGCTTCTGTCCCCCATCGCGCGGCAACCGCAGTGAGGTAGACGCGGATATCAGTGGGGGTGGTCGGCAATCCCTCTGGATCAAGCTCCAGGCTCGGCATATGGTATTCATCCGGATGGTTGATCATGTCTTCCAACCGATCCTTTCTCCAGATGGTGCTCGGAAGGATATCCTGGAAAAAGCTGAGGATTTCCAGCGGATTCCTGAACCTGCGGCCTTTCAGATATGTCCATACCCCTCTGCTCAGCTGGTTGTAGATGTCCCTATATATGTCCTGCTGCCTGCGGTATGCTGAGCTGACGGCGCAGTGAGCAACAAGGGGCGATAAAAAGAGGAGCTTGAGGATATCCCTCCGGGAGTACTGGTGCATCCAAAGGCAAATGAGAAACAGATATTTAATGGTTATGGAATGGCCAGGGCAGGCTACTTCACCACTGCCTTAATCCGCCGGACGCCTGCTGCAACACCCTCTTCCTTGATTATCTTGAACGTGCCGAGCTCGCTCGTGTTCTGGACATGCGGGCCGCCGCAGATTTCTCTGGAGAAATCGCCGATAGAGTAGACAGAAACTTGTTCTTCGTACTTTGCCTGGAACTCTGCCTGGGCTCCTTTTGCCAGCGCTTCCTTGAATGTCATCTCTTCCCGCCTGACCGGGAGTGCTTCCTTAATCTTTTTGTTGACCAATTCTTCCACTTTCCTGAGCTCCTCTGCGGTGAGCTTTCTGTCGAGATTAAAATCGAAGCGGAGCCGATCAGCAGTGATATTGCTTCCTTTCTGCACGATGCTCTTGCCTATGACTTTGCGAAGGGCTTCATTCAAAAGATGGGTGGCGGTGTGGAGCTTAATGGTTTCTGCAGAGGCATCTGCCAAGCCGCCCTTGAAGCGCTTCTCTGCGCCCTGCCTGCTCAGCTGCTGGTGCTTCTGGAATTCCTCCTGAAAACCTGCAGTGTCGACGCTCATGCCCTTTTCTTGGGCAAGCTCAACAGTCATCTCCATGGGAAAGCCGTAGGACTGGAAGAGCAGGAAGGCGTCAGCTCCGGAGAGATTTCCGGCAAAGCTGCTGAATTTCTGCAGCCCCTTTAGGAGGGTCTGCCTAAAGCGCTGGTCCTCTTTGATCAGTTCAGCGCGGATAAATTCCTTATTATTCCGGAGTTCCGGATAATCCTCACCATGCATATCAACAACCATGTCTGCAAGCTGGGAAAGGAACTCATGCTCAATGCCAAGCAGCAGGCCGTGGCGGATGGCTCTTCTGATGAGCCTTCTCAGCACATAGCCCTGGTCAATGTTTGAAGGGGAGACGTGCCGCTGGTCTCCTAAGATGAATGCTGCTGCACGCACATGGTCTGCAATAATCCGTGTTGAGCGCTCATTGGCTTTTTTCTCTTGCTTTCGGATGGCAGCGATAATCGGCTGGAATGTTTCAATTTCATATACTGATGGCTTTCCCTGGAGCACTGCTGCGGTCCGCTCCACCCCCATGCCTGTATCTACATTCTTCTGCGTGAGGGAGAGGTAGCTGCCGTCTTTTGTTTTCTCATACTGCATGAAGACATCGTTCCATATCTCGAAATACTTGCTGCAGCCGCATCCCGGCTTGCAGCCTTTGCCGCATTTCTCCCTGCCGGTGTCGTAGAACATCTCGGTGTCCGGGCCGCAGGGACCGGTTTCGCCGGCAGGACCCCACCAGTTGTCCTCTTTCGGCAGAAAGAAGATATGGCTTTTCGGAATGCCTGCCGCTTCCCAAAGCTTTGCTGATTCAGCATCCTTGGGAGCATCCTTGTCTCCCTTGAAGCAGGTAATGAAGAGCCTATTCTTGTCCATGCCGAGCCATGGTTTGCCGGTGAGAAACTCATAACTCCACTGAATTGCTTCCTTCTTGAAGTAGTCTCCCAATGACCAGTTGCCGAGCATCTCGAAAAAGGTGAGGTGGAAGGCATCGCCCACTGCATCAATGTCGCCTGTCCTGATGCATTTCTGCACACTGGCAAGGCGCTTTCCTCTCGGATGCGGCTGGCCCATTAAGTAGGGTACTAAGGGGTGCATGCCTGCGGTGGTGAAGAGGACGGTGGGATCATGCTCGGGAATAAGGGAGGCAGAGGGAATAGCTGCATGCTGCTTGGAGCGGAAGAACTCCAGGTATTTTTTCTTTAATGCTGCTGCCTGCATAGGAGGAACAAGCAGCGGGCTGTTTAAATAGTTTGCGTGAAAGGGATGCTCATTTGATAGTATCACGGTCGTCCCGCACGCCGCCATGCTGGCGGCTGGACGGTCTCGCATTGCTCGACCTACACGCCACCCCGAAGGGGGCAACCCCCGTCGTGTCCAGCGCCATGGCGGCGTGCGGTAAGATGAGATTTGTTATACCCTATAAAAAAGAAATGTTAATATCGTACTAAAAATTCAACAAACTCTCCGGTGGGCTGCTCATCGATGACCCGGACATCCTTGACTTCTGCGCCGTCCGGGCCTTTTCTGCACCAGATGAGAAAGGCAGCAATATTCTCATCTTTACCCTCTGCAATGAGCTCTACATTGCCATCAGGGGTATTCCGCACCCAGCCGGTAAGATGGCGGAACCGTGCCTGCATGCATGCCTTATGGCGGTAGGCAACGCCCTGCACAAATCCCTTCACAAACAGGTGGACGCGCTTCATGAGCAGGATGGGCCCAAGGAGATTCGAACTCCTGGCCTCCACCTTGTGAAGGTGGCGTCATAACCGCTAGACCATGGGCCCTTAACCAGGAAGAGAAAAGCGGTGTTTTTAAGCGTTGTGAAAGTTGGCAGGCTATTTCTTTATTTCTTCAGCAGTTTCCACGCATGCGTCCAGTGATTATGGAGAAACCCATACCTGATCCAAAGCATGGCGATGGCTTCCAGAAGGCAGGACTGCTCGATAC